>DATCRS010000335.1:0-15119 GCA_036568845.1 Devosia sp.
GGCTCGAAACGCGTGGGCTGGTGCAGGTCGAGGGCGCCATCGGTGGCGCGCCCGGCCGCTCCCAGCTTTCCTACGCGCTACGCGCCGAAGCCGCCACGGCCCTTGGCTTCGATGTCGGCGGCACCAAGGTGGCAGGCGCCATCGCCGATCTGCGCGGGCATATCCTCGCTGAGCACACCGAACCAACCGAAGGTGGGAGCACCTCCGCACTCGTGGCCCAGCTTACCCGCATGGTCGAGGCCCTGCGCGAGGAGGCCGGCGTGCCGCGCTTCCGTCTGCATGCGATGGCCATCGGCGTTCCCGCTGCGGTCCACCCGCGGACTGCGGACCTGAGCCTCGCCGGCAACTTGCCGGGCCTCGAGGGTAGCAACCTGCGCGCGCAACTCTCGCAGGCCTTGGGCATGGACGTGCAAATCGAGAACGACGTCAACCTTGCTCTGCTCGGGGAGGTCGGCCAGTTCAGCGCCGAAGCCCCCCAGAACGTGGCCTTCATCGCGCTGGGGACCGGCATTGGTGGTGCGCTGATGGTCAATGGCCGCCTGCTGCGCGGGGCCCACGGCGGAGCCGGCGAGCTGGGCTACATGCCGCTCTGGACCATCGGTGCGCCCGGGGTCCCGCCGCTGGAGGAACGTGTCGGTGAGGCCGGCATCCGGCGTGCCTTCGTCGCCGAAGGGGGCGATCCGGCGCTGAGTGTGCGCGACATCTTCGCGGCCGCGGAGGCCGGTGGTGCTGCTGCCGTCGCGGCGCTCGACACTGCGGCCGAGCATGTTGCACGGGCCGTGCTCGCCCTGTTGGCTCTGCTCGACACCGATATGATCGTCTTCGGCGGCAGTGTCGGCGCGCGTCCTGAATTCATCGCGAGGGTGGAGCGTCGCGTCGCGGCCGCCTGGATGCGACCCGTTAACCTCATCCGCAGCCAGAGCGGCGGCCGTGCCGGGCTTTTGGGAGCCCTGGAGCTGGCCCGCCGCCACATGCTCGACGATCTCTTCGGCCCCGCGCCGCTGCGCTGACTAGCCCAGCGTCCGCACGCTGCCCCTGATCGTCAGCCGGCAGCCGAGCTCCAGCCGATGCGCCGGCGGCGCCAGTGCGGCATTGACGATGCGCTGTTCCAGAAGGTGCAGCGCCGAGATGCCCATATAGTCGAGTGGCACGCTTACCGTGGTCAGCGGCGGCACTGTGAACTCGCCCAGCGCCACCCCGTCGAAGCCGACGATCGAGACGTCGCGTGGCATCTTGATGCCGGCACTGTCCAGCGCGCTCATCGCGCCCAGCGCCAGATTGTCCGCCGCGCAGAAGATTGCGGTGATCCCGCCCAGACCGCCATGCTCGTCCAGCCAGCCTCGTATGGCCTCGGCTCCGAGTTCCGGCAGATAGCCGCGCGCCAGGTGCACCTGGGCGAGGTCGAGCGGCAGGCCGTTGGCCCGAAAGGCATCGAGGAACCCGTCCCGCCGCCGACGGATGGTGGACCGCCCCTCCCAACTCAGGTGCAGGATGTTGCGATGCCCCTGCCCGATGAGCCAGTTGGTGGCGTAGCGCGCCGCGAACCGGTTGCCGGGCGTGACGCTGTCGATCTGCATCTCATGGTCTTCGCCATTCATCAGCACGGCCGGGATGCGCGAGCCGGCAATCTCGTGCAGCAGGTCGGGCCGATCCTCGTTGAGCAGCAGGATGCCGTCGACCTCGGCGCGACGCGCTTCCTCGACGACGAGGGCTCCGCTGACCTGCGGCCGGTCGATCTCCATAGGGACGACGCGGATGGCGCGGCGCTCGCATTCGCGCATCAGCGCGCTGAGCAGCGTCCAGGAGAACAGGTTGTGCTCGTTGTGGGGCAGCGTATCGCTCGGCACTGCGAGGAGGACGCTGCGCAGCACTGCGATGGCGGCCTTCTCCCGCCGTCGCGCCAGATAGCCGAGGCTGTTGGCGGCATCGAGCACCCGCTCGCGCACTTCGGCTGAGATTGGGGCCGTCCCGTTGAGCACATGGGAAACCGTCGACACCGCCACGTCGGCGGCCTCGGCCACGTCCTTGATTCCGACTTTCCGCGTTGGGTTGCGCAATGCTTGTCCCCAGCGTCGCCGCTAGAAGTTTGGATCGTAGTTGAAGTAGATCGGATTGGACAAAGCCACCATGTTCTGGCTCTGTGCCATCGAGTTGGGCACTTCCGGGAACGGCGCCTGCGGTCCCTCGATCTCGACCCGGTAGTAGCTCCGCTCCGAGGCGGCCGGCGTGTCGACGAAGCGCACCGAGCGGCTCGCCGCATCGGTGACCAAGGTGGCGAGCTCATCACGGTTCTTGATGACGCGCACCTTGTATGCCGCGCCGGCGATGCCCCCACCCACGAGGCGCACCTCGAAGGTGACTGGCCCGCCCGTCGGCTTGGCATTGTCACCCATCATCAGATCGAATTGCCCGCCACCCGTCGTGTCGGCGTAGAACTCCACCCGCGGATTGTTGGGATTGGAGCTCACCGAAGCACGCCCAGCCTCGAGCGCGGCCAGGATGGCTTCCTTGGTCCGCGACGTGGCGAAGATCCAGGTGGTTGGCGTGCCGACATTGTTGGCCGAGGCCTCCAGGGTCTGCGGCACGATCTGCTCGGGCAGCTCGGGGATGCCGTGATGCGAGTCGCTCCCGCCACGGGCGCCCAGCATGCGGCCCGAGAGCAGCATGTCGTCCCAGATCCGCACGCCGGGCACGTTCTTGGGCCAGACGCTGGTGTTCCAGATTTCGACGGAATCGGCGAGGTCGAACGAGAAGCCGTAGTGGTTCTTGGTGCTGGGATGGTTGGCCGACATGTGCACGCCCAGCTCGTGCTTGAGCCGCAGCAGGTTCCAGTCCCGGTCGTTGCGCGCATCGAAAATGCGCTGGTGGTCATAGGGCTCGGTGGCGAGGATGTTGATGTGTCCGCGCGGCGCCGTCAGCTCGGCACCGTAGAACAGCAGCACGCTGTCGGAGCGGTATTCTGGGTCGGCCCAGGTATGATGCGCGACCGCACCGCCGACATGAACGTCGTGGTCGGTGATGGCGAGGTAGTCGAACCCGAGCCGCTCGGCGAGACCAATGATCCGCGACTGCGGATTGTTGGTCGAGTCCGTGCTGTGGCGCGAGTGGATGTGCCAATCGCCCTTGAGCCAGACGCCGACCTGTCGCGTCGATGGGGAGGGCAAATCGTCGGGGATGGGTGGGATCATTGACGGTCCTGGTAAGGCGACGCAGCCGGTGCGGCGGCTGAACGGTAGGGGAGCCGGACCGCCGCGGCAAGCGGGCTAGCCGATGGATATCGTCCTGATCTGGAAGGGCCGGAAGTCGAGACGGACGCTGTCCGTCTCTTCGGCGAGCAGCGCCGTCTCGGCTTCGTAGAGGTCGACCTCCGCAAGCTTTGCGGCGCGTGGTAGGGTGAGGGTCGTGGTGCCTGACCTGCCCTGCGTCTCCCACATCCGGACGATGGTGCCCTTGCCGTCCTCGCGCATCTTCACCGTCTCGATGGCGATCTGGTCGCTGTCGAGTGACAGCAAGGGTGCGAGGTTCGGTGCCGCTTTCGCCCTTCCTTCGATGAGCTGCAGCGGCAGGTTGAATTCGGTCGCGGCGTTGTGGACGGTCTGCAGGTCGCCGCCATGCAGCAGGATGGCATAGCGAAACCGGTGCTCGCCCTGATCGGCCTCGGGCCAGGGGAATACCGGCGACTTGATCAGCGTCAGCCGCAGCGTGCTGCCCTTGGCGTCGTAGCCATACTTGCAGTCGTTGAGCGCTGCCACGCCGAAGCCGGCCTCGCTGAGATCGACCCAGCGATGCATCGAGGTCTCGAAGCGGGCCTTGTCCCAGCTGGTATTGGCATGGGTGGGTCGCGTGAGATGGCCGAACTGGGTTTCGGCCCGGCTGAGATCGGTGCGGATAGCGAGCGGAAAGCCGACCTTCAATAGCGTCTGATGCTCGTGCCAGTCGACAAAGTTGTCGAACTCCAGCTGGCTCGACCCTTCGGCGAGCGATACGACCTGCACGATCTGCGAGCTCTCATAGCGCCACTCGAAGCGGATCGCGGCGCGATAGGGGCCGGTCTCGACCACTTCGGCGGACACCAGCGCCTCGACAGGCCAGCTCTTGTCCTCGACATAGTCGTCGATGTCCCAGGCGTCGAAATCGATGGGGATGTCCTGGTGGGCCACGAAGGCATTGCCGACCTGCCCCGCCTTGATCGCCTCGCGGCCGCGTTGCTTGTCGAAAAGCGAGATCAGCTGCCCCTTGTCGTTGAAGGTGGCTCGCAGGTGCTCGTTTTCGAGCAGGGTGGTGGTCGCCCGCAGAGTGCTCTGCGGCATGGAGGCGGGGGCGGTGGATAGCCGAATGGGCTGAGCACCAAGACCGGCGATCGATCCGATCGGCACGAGCCGCAGTGACGTTCCGTCCGCACGAACCGCGGGCTGGGTCGCGATCAGCGTCCCGCCGGCATCGACCGCCGAAACCTCTGTCGGCAGCTGCAGCAAGCCACGACGCGTATGCCCCGCGGTATTAAGCACGACATAGTTCCCCGCCGAAGCCAGCGAGCCACCCAGAGCTGCGCGCAAAACTTCGGCTTCGGCGAAGAAGCGAGCATAGTCGCCATCGCTGTCCTCGTAGACAAAGCCGATCGAGGTACCGGGCAGGATGTCGTGGAACTGGTTGAGCAACACGATCTCCCAGAGCCGCTCCAGCTGCTCACGGGGATAGGGCACACCCTGCTGCTGCGCCATGACGCCCAGCAGCTCGAGCTCGTGCAGCACCTGCTCGGCGCGGCGGTTGTTGGCCTTGTTCCTGGCCACCGAGCTCAGCGTGCCGCGGTGGTATTCAAGATAGAGCTCACCCACCCAGCGCGGGAAGGCCTCGGGTTCGCGCCGCATCCGCTCGACCAGCCGCTCGAAATAGGGCCCCATCTTCTCGTGCCGTATCTTGGGGCAGCCGGGAATGCCGCGCTCCATGCGCCGAACGTTTTCCAGCATGCCGCGGGTCGGGCCGCCGCCACCATCGCCATGGCCATAGACGAGGAACAGCTCGTCATGGAGGCCCTGCTGGCTGAAGCGCTTCCACGTGCCCATCACATGGCTGGGCACCAGGTCCGGGCAGTAGGTGGTGTTGATGCCGTCATATTCGTAGCGCTGCGTGGTGAGGAAGTAGGCCGGCACCTGCGTGCCATCGAGACCCTGCCAGAAGAAGATCTCGTGGGGCATGCGGTTCGTGTCGTTCCAGCTCATCTTGTGGGTGATGAACACCTCGAGGCCCGCAAGGGTCATGAGTTGGGGGAGTGCAGCCGTGTAGCCGAACGTGTCGGGGAGCCAGACGATCTTGGGGGTGATGCCGAATTTTTGCTGGTGATAGCGCACGCCCTTGGCGATGTGGCGGATGAGGCTCTCGCCCGAGGCGATGACGACGTCGGGCTCGAGCCACAGCGCACCCTCGATCTCGAAGCGCCCGGCCGCGACCTGGCCGGAGAGTCGGTCGAACAGCTCCGGATAGTCCTGTTCCAGATAGTCGAGCAGCACGCCCTGGTTGTACATGAAGCGGTAGTCTTCGTACTCGTCCATGAGGGCCATGACATTGGCCATGGAGCGCGCCATCTTCTGCCGCGTCTCGCGCACCCGCCAGAGCCAGGCGACGTCGATATGGGTATGGCCGGTGGCGACGATTTCCGGCATCGCATCGGCGTCTGTCTCGGCATAGAGCTGGTCGGCGCGGGCCTGTGCCGCGTGGAGGCTGTCGGCGAAGCGGGCCGGGTTGCCGGGCCGGAAATCGATGAGGTCAATGGCCTCGTCGATATGGCGCAACAGCCGCGCGCGCCGGGCGTCGTCGGCCTTGAGCAGCCGCGCGACGTCCAGCGGCACCTTGAGATCGTAGAAGACCGTCTCGGCCAGCCGGTCATGGACGACCAGTTCGACCGCAAAGCCGAGCTGACGGCGATTCTCGATGGTGCCCGCTTCTATCAGGATGTCGAATTGCTGCCCGGCCACAGCCGATCGGGTCAGCGGGAACTCGTGGTGGTTGCCGTCGCCGCCCTGGGCGATCCTGCCGTCGATCCGCACCAGAAGTTGCGGGTCGCTGCGGCCCATCACCGAGCCGAACTGGGCATGGATGCGCCCAAAGAGGGGCTTGCCGTCCAACTCTTGCGGAATGGTGACCCGGCCGCCGAACCAGTAGTAGCCGTCGGGCTCACCCCATACCAGGTCGCCGTCAACTTCGGTCCAGCCGGAGCGGTCCTGCTTCGCTACGGCGCCGCGCTCGCCATTGGCCGCCGGGCGGTAGCGGAGTGGCACGAAAGTGCTGCTGGGCAGAAAGATGCGCTCGCGCAAAACGGCGAGGAGACGGTCGAGTTTGGCGATGCGTGGCATGGAAATCCCGGGACGGAGTCGGCCCCACGCTTATCAGGCGCTTCGCTGCCGTCCAACCGCCAATCGCAGCCCGACGGGCTCTGCCTTAGCGGCCTGTCCTCAGCGCGATGGCGCGAGGATGGCGTGGTAGCGGTCGTAGAGGAACCTCACGTTCGGGCGGCCAACCCGTGAGGATGCCGCTCTCATGCAGAGCGTCCTTCGTCCATTGCTCCGCCGATGCGCTGGCCGTCGACCCAGACCGAGGCGATGTTGGGCCGCGTTGCACTGTAGAGGACCTTCTCGAGGACGATGACAGGATCGGTCTCTCCGAACAGGCGGACGGTGCCCGCCGCCGCGTTCGGATCGATCAGCAGCGCATCGAACTTCTGGCCGACCGCAAAGGTGCCGATCGGCAAATCGAGCGCCTCACCGCCGCCGGCCGTGGCCAGGTGAAAGGCGGTGGCCATATCGATGCGCGACTCTGCACGGCCGCGCCGGTCAGCGGGCAGCGCCGGGTCCACGCCATGTTCGAGGAGCCGCGACGCCTGCACGGCGCCCCGGGCCGCTTCCCAGATCGATGCGATCGGGCCGCCCGAGATGTCGGTGCCCAGTCCCACATGCACGCCCTTTTCGAGAGCCTGCCGCAGGGGAAACACCGAGTCGGCGAAGTAGATGTTCGAGATCGGGCAGTGCGCAACAGCGGCGCCCCTGTCGGCGATGCGCTCCATATCGACATCGGTAAGGAAGTTCGCGTGCGCCAGGACTGTTCTCCGGCCGAGCAAGCCGAAGCCGTCGAGCGCCTCCGTATCTGTCTTGCCGTAGCGTTGCAGTGCGTGCCCGTGTGCCCAGTCGCTTTCGGAAGCATGCGTCTGCACGTGGCACCCACATTCGCGCACCAAGGCTCCCAGCAACGCGAGCGCCTCGTCGGTGCATGAGGGGATGAAGCGCGGCGTCACTACCGGCATGACGCGCCCCTCTGCTGCTTCTATTCCGCGCACATGGTCGATCAGCGCACGCGTATCGGCCAGAGCGGTCGCAGCGGACCGATCGCGATAGTCATCGGGACACGCGGCTGGGTCGTCCATCACCACCTTGCCGATAAGCGCCCGCTGCCCTTTCACCGCACAGATGTCGGCGAGCAGCTTGGTCGCCTCGAGGTGTACGGTCGCAAAATAGAGCGCCGTGGTGGTGCCATTGGCGATGAGGTCGCCGACCACCGCCTCATAGCGGGGTCGCGCGAAATCGAGCGCGGCAAACTTTGCTTCCAGGGGAAAGGTGTACTTCCGCAGCCAGACTTCCAGCGGAACGTCCAATGCCTGGCCGAGCTGAGCATATTGCGGAGCGTGGACATGCAGATCGACGAGGCCGGGCAGCACCAGCATCCCTGCAGGCAGCACCACATCAGCATCGCCCGATCCGACCGATGAAATGACGCCCCGCTCGTCCACCGCTATGACGGCCCGATCCAGCACCTCGATCTCGCCACGCCGCGGCGCATGAAGGAACGTGCCCTCGAGCCGCTTGCCACGCAGGTTCACCCGTGCACCCCTTTAAGATCAGTCATCCGCGGACCTTCTCCACGACAGCTCTGCCGGCATTGAGCGCCGCTACCGGATCGCTCGCGGCATCGAGCTCGAGAAGAACGATACCCTTGCCGGGTGTGGCCAGCATAGCATCGGCCCAGCCGTGCCAGTCCACTACCCCAGCGCCGAACTCAGCCATGTAGCGCTGCTGCTGCGCGTAGATGGTCGCGTCGATCACCAGGTCCGTGTCGATGCGGCCGACGGCATCCTTCCAGTGAGCCAAGGCGATGCGCTGATCGTGGCGCCGGGCGACGCGGACCGGATCGCCGCCCCCCAGGGTGATATGGCACGAGTCCGGACACAGCCAGACGTAGCGCGGGTCGGTGAAGGCCATGAACAGGTCGATGTCGCGCTCATACCACAGCGCGCTGTTGGACTCCGTGTGCATCACCAGCCTGACGCCCTGGTGGCTGATGGCTTCGCCGATCGCATGAGCGATCCCCGCCATCTGGCTCATGAAAGCAGAATCGATGAACATCGGCGGCCGCTGCCCCATTGTCCTGCGCATCGGAAGGCCGGTCACGAGGAGGGCCGCCCCGACTTCGGCGAGGAAGGCCGCCCGCCTTTCCGCGTCGGCTACGATTGCGCCAAGATCAGCGTCGGCAGTCCAGGCCGGAGCATCGGCCATGAAGGCGCTTACGACTGTGAGGCCTCGTGTCTCGAGCTCGGCGCGAAACGCCTTGGCGCTGCCGAAGGCCTTGAGGGCGTTGTCGATGCTGCCCGGACCGAAGGTCAGTTCGACGCCGGTGACGCCGGCCTCCACGAGCGCGGCGAACACCTTGTCCCAGAAGAGGTCGAGATGGGCGGATGCCCATGCGCCCAGTTCCTCGTCGGTCGAGAGCCCCCAGAACTGGGGGTGGTAGAAGGTGATGATGTCGGTCGCGAGCCTCATGGCCATCGGGTTAGTCTCCGCTTGTTTGTCTTCGTGTCCGTAGCCGGGCCGAGTTACTTGATGCCCGTCATGGCGACGCCGCGGACGAAGTATCTCTGCAGGAACAGGAAAAGGATGAGGACCGGCAGCAGCACTACGATCGCGCCGGCCAGCAGCAGGCCGTAGTCGATGGAACGAGCGGCCTGCGAGGCGACCGCCAATCCGACCGGCAAAGTGTAGGTTGCCTGGTCCTGGGCCACCATCAGCGGCCAGAGGAAGTAGTTCCAGGAATTGAGGAAGGTGATGATGGCAACCGTCGCGATCGCCGGACCCACGAGCGGCATGAAGATGCCGAAGAAGATCGTGAGCTCCCCTGCGCCGTCAAGGCGCGCCGCTTCGAGCAGCTCGTCCGGCACGGACTGCGCGAACTGCCGCATGATGAAGACCGCGACAGGCATTACCACGATGGGGAGCACGATGCCGGCAATCGTATTGACGAGCCCCAGTTGCACGATGATGAAGAACGACGGGACGAAAAGCGCGATGTAGGGGATCATCATCGCCGCCAGGATGCAGCCGAAGACGAAGCGGCTGGCCCGGAACGGGATCTTGGCCAGCGCGTAGCCGGCCAGCGAGCTGAACAGCACGTTCGCCGCCACCGTGAGGACCGAGACAATGACGGAGTTCGTCATGTACGTCCCGAACTGGCGGTGCTCGAAGAGCTCGACGAAATTGCTGACGTTGCTGAAGCTGTGCGGCAGCCACGCGCCCGGCGCAGCCATGATCTCGCCCTGCGTCTTGAACGCGCCGAAGAGCACCCATGCGAACGGCAGCAGGACGATGGCTGCCGTGACCGTGAGGACAATGTAGAGAACCGCTGCGCGCGCCTTGGTCGCCCTCATTGTGCGGCCCTCAGCATCCGCAGCTGCAGCAGGCCAAGCACGACGACGATCGCCAACATGACGTAGGACCCCGCCATCGCCGACGCGATGTTACCCTGCCCGAATTGCTCGAAGACCCACAGTGCGACGGAGCGGGTTGCGCCGATCGGCCCACCCTTGGTCAAGAGATAAGGTTCGTCGAAGATGTTCATGTACGATACCGTCATCAGCACGGTGACCAGTGCCGTGGCCGGTCGCAGCAGCGGCAGGGTGATCGCCCAGAAGCTCCGCTGCCGGGAGGCGCCATCGATCGCCGCCGCCTCGTAGACGTCACTCGGAATGGTCTGCAGCCCGGCGAGGAACAGCACCATGCAGGTGCCGACGTTGCGCCAGGTCGTGAGCAGGATGACTGTGGTGATCGCCATGTTCGGATCACCCAGCCAGTTCGGTCCGCCCAGACCGGCCGATGCGAGGAATGCATTTACCGGGCCGTTGAGCGTGAAGGCGTACTGCCAGATGACTGCGGCCGCCACGATGTTGGTGATGACGGGGAGGTAGAACGCCGCCCGGTAGGTAGCCCGGAGCTTGTTGATGCCGCTGTTGAGCGCCAGTGCGAGCGCCAACCCGATGGCCATCGTCAGCGGCACGCCGATCACGACGAAGATTCCGGTCGTATAGAGCGACTTCAGGAAGCCCGCATTGGTGAGGACACGGGCAAAGGTGGCGAGGCCGGTGAAGTCGACATTGAAGGGATGCCGGATGTCCGCCACGCCGATGTCGGTGAAGCTATAGGCCAGCGCGATGACGGCCGGGATCGCGGTGAAGACGAGAAAGACCGCAAGGAATGGAGCAACGAAAATCCATGCCGTGGTCGTTTGCCATCGCGTGGATCTGGTCTGGGCCAAGGGAGTACTCCGAACCGATCAGCAGACACCCGTTTCCTCCGCGACCAGGGGTGGGAGGAGCCCCTGGCCGCGAAGAAAAGCGCTAGTTGCCGAGACCTGCGGACTCCGCGAAGCTCTGCACGTCGTCAAGCACCTGCTTGGCGGTTGCTTCGCCGCGGGCAACCCGCTCCATCTGCTGGCCGAGGTAGGTGCCCACCTGGTTCCAGGTCGGGACCTGCGGAATGTCCACGGCCGTCAGCAGGGCCTCACGTTCGGCATTGAGCAGTTCGTTGGTGGCAATCGCCGGATCGTCCCACGCGGCTTTTGTCGAGGGAAGGCTGCCGAAAGCCTTGTACCAGGCGATCTGGGTTGCCGGCTGCGTCATGTAGCGGACGAGCTTCCAGGCCGCGGTCTGGTTCTTGCCGTCCTTGAGCACGGCGAGGCTGCCTGAGCCGAGAGCCGAGAAGCTGCCGGCGGGGCCTGCGGGCGCGACGGCGGTTGCCAGATGCTGGTCGACCCAGTCGCGGCCGTTGGCGTCGACGAGGAACTGCTCGAACCAGGGGCCATTGTCCTTGCTGGCGATGTCGCCCGACGTGAACCACGGCACGGTGTCGAGGAACTTCGGACCGTCCGGGGTGGCGAGACCTTCCTTGAAGAACGAGCCCCAGAAGTCGAGCGCTTCGACGTTCTTGTCGGAGTTGATGGTCCACTGCGTCCCGTCGGCACTGATGAAGCTGCCGCCGTTCTGGTGGACGTATTCGTTGAGACCCTGGGCATTGTAGATGTCGTAGCCGACATCCATGCCGATGCCCCACTTGGACCCCTGCGCCTGCATGGCCTTGGCGAACGCCTTGAGCTCGTCCCAGGTCTTGGGAGCGGACAGGCCGGCTTTCTCGGCCAGGTCTTTGCGGTACTGGAACAGCGTTGCATAAGCGTCCATCGGAACGCCGTACGCGACGCCGTCCTTCACGTTGGTGCCCCAGGCGCCAGGGAAGAAGTCGTCGGCCTTGACCAGGCCCTCGGGAACCGGGGCGAACGCCCCCGTCGCCATCAGGCTGGCCTGCGTCTGGGAGTACAGCCGCACCAGGTCGGGCACCGTGCCGGCCGCGATGGCGGTCAGCATCTTGGAGTCGAACTGATCGGACGGAACCTGCGTGATCTCGACCTTGAGGTCCGGATTGGCCTTTTCGAAATCGGCGAGAAAAGCGGGGAGCTTTTCGCCTTCCGCGCCGCCGATCCAGACGACGAGCGTTCCGGTGGCCGGGGCGTCGTCGATTGCCTGGGCCTGAACGGGAAGAGCGGAGCCGAGCAGCATCGTCGCCGACGACGCTGCAAGGAAGATCGCCGTGCTGGCGATGTGTTTGATGGACATGATTACCTCGTTCTCGAGCTGCGATGGGTAGGCACGTCTGGGCTTCCCTGATCGCCGCGGGAGCGCCCCGCCCCTGGCGACGAATTCGCCTGACAATCGTTGGCAATCGATTGCCAACGTCGGATTGTTTGCATAAGCTTGGTCCGTACGCAAGTGGATGCAGGCGTCCTCGGAGCGAATTTCGGTCCGCTCCAACGCCTCTGGCGCTCTCGATGGGCGGCGGCGATGACAGCCCGCCATCCACAGGAGAACGCGTCTGATTTTCCTGGAACGGCACTTCGATCGTCTCGGAGCAGCCGCAACGAGTTCTATTGGCGAAAGCAGGTAGTGACATGGCCGATATGGCGTTCGACGCTCTGGTGGTTGGGTCCGGTGCGTCGGGAATGTTTGCGGCGCACGAGCTGACCGCGCAGGGACTGAAAGTCCTGCAGCTGGAGGCAGGACCGGAGATCGGACCGGCGCATTTCGACGGCTCGCGCAACCCCCGTCAGACTGAAATCAATCTGTGGCAGCGGGCCAAGGCAACTCTGCTCGGCCAGGCCGTGCAGGCGCGGGCGGCCTTTTACGACGGGCGGATGCGGCACCTTTTCGCGAACGATCGGCGGAACCCCTACTCCACGCCCTCCGACGCGCCCTTCGTCTGGATCCGCGCACACCAGGCGGGAGGCAGGACGCACACGTTTGGCCGCGTGTTGCTGCGATGGACCGACGACGACTTCAAGGTGCAGAGCCGCACCGGAAAGGGAGTCGACTGGCCGATCGACTACGCCGAACTCGTCCCGTTCTACGAGGAGGCGGAGCGCTCGCTGGGCATCTTCGGACAACCGGACAATGTGCCCACGCTCCCCGACAGCATCTATGCGCATCGCGCCGCGTTGACGCCCGCCGAGACGATCTTCAAGCAGAACCTCGAGGCCCGGTGGCCGAAAAGAAAAGCCGTGGCCTGGCGCTATATCGGCCCGGAGCCGACGCGCGTGCTGCAGCCGATGCGGGAGGCCCTCGCCAGCGGCAATCTCGACATCCGTTACAACACGGTCGCCCGGCGGATCCTCACCGACGACAGCGGCAAGCGGGCCATCGGCGTCGAGGCGTTCGATACCAAAACGCGCGAGGTCCGCACCATACGGGCCCGATCGGTCGTGATCTGCGCATCGCCTGTCGAGAGCGTGCGCCTGCTGCTGAACTCCAGCTCGGCGGAACATCCACAGGGCCTGGGCAACAGTTCCGGCACGCTTGGCGCATACTTCATGGATCAGTTGCCATGCGTGGCGGCGGGCACCTTCCCCCCGACGCGCGGAGGGACCTACGCCGACCCCGCGCCTGCCGATCCCTTCTACGGCCCCTCGGGCGGCATCTACCTGCCGCGGTTCCTCGATGACAGCGGCACCGGTGCCGCAGACGAGTTCGCGTTTCAGGGAACGATCGGCCGCAGGCCGAGCCCACCCGATCGGCCGTCGCGCCTCAGCTTCTTCGGCTACGGCGCCATGGTTCCGGACGCGCGCAACCGCATCACGCTCGACGGACGCCGCAAGGATGCCTGGGGTATGCCCATCCCGCACATCCGGTGCAAAATGGGTCCGGAGGACGAGCAGACGCTCCAGCGTGAGGTCGCGGCAATCGCCGAATCGATCGAAGGTGCCGGAGGAGAGCTCGAGTATGTCGGCTCGCCGCTCGGCCTCATCGAAAAAGGCAGAGGCGCCTACCCCGACGCCGATCCGGTTAGCCGGCTGGCGTTCCGCGCTCTGTTCAAGAAGACGATGGTGATGGGGGCGGCAATCCATGAAGCGGGCGGCGCCCGGATGGGGCAATCGAGAACCGACTCCGTTCTCGACCGCTGGAACCGGACCTGGGACGTTCCCAATGTGCTGGTCACCGATGCCAGTTCGTTTGCCAGCAGCGGCGTATCAGGCACGACCCTGACGATCATGGCGATGACGATACGCGCCTGTCGCAATCTGGCCGATGAACTGAAAGCACAGCGGACATAGCCCGGCTCGGGAGCAGCCGCTCACTGGACGGGCGTGACGGAGTGCTGGTAGGGAACAGCCACCTCCAGGCGCGCGAAGGCAGGACGAAACGGCGGTGAGAAAACGAGTGGAATCCCGGCCATCGGGCCCCTCGATTGCGGACGTCGCGCGGGAAGCGGGCGTCGCAACCTCGACCGTGAGCCGGGCGCTGACCATCCCCGGCCGCATCGCCGAACCCACGCGCCTCAAGGTCGAAGCCGCCGCACGCAAGCTCGGCTATACGGCTAACCAGACGGCGCGCAACCTGCGCGTGGGGGTGTCGCGCACGATCATGATCGTCCTGCCCGAGGAGATCTATATCGGTGCTTCGCAGACCGTCTCGGAGGTGCTGCGGGCAACGGCGAAGCGCCTCACGGAACGCGGCTTCTCGCTCCTCATCGCCAATGTGTCCCGCGAGGCCGAAACCGACGAACACATTCTCAGCGTCGCTCAGGGCGGGACGGTTTCGGGCGTGTTGCTGATGGCCACCAACATTCCCGAGGTGAACGGTCGCAGCCTGGCCGATGCCGGGCTGCCGATGGTGTCACTGCACTTTGATCTCACTCCGCACGGCGTGCCCAGCGTGGTCAGCAACGACCATGATGCGATCGCCGAGGCCACAGCGGAGCTGGTCAAGCTCGGGCACCGCCGCTTTCTTTACGTTCGCGGGCGCAGCGACAATTACCACGAAGCGGAACGCCTGCGCGGGGTGCGCGACGCACTGGCCGACGCGGGTCTGCCCAGGTCGGCACTGCGGCTCAGTCAGGGAGACTTCAATTTCGGCGGCGGCGTGACCGCGGCCCATAAGGTCCTGGAGCTCGATACGGACAAGCGCCCCACGGCAGTGATCGCTGCCAATGACGACATGGCGATCGGCTTTCTGAAGACCGCGCTCAACCGGGGTCTGCGGATACCGCAGGATATCTCTCTGCTGGGTTTTGACGGTGCGGCGGTCGACGCCTTCATGACGCCGTCGCTGTCGACCATCCAGCAGAACACCGTCGAACTCGGCCGGCAGGCCGCAGACTTGATCATGGACACCATCATGGGCGAGGCGCCGCGTGGGGCCCATCGTGTCGAAGTGCTGTGCGAGATCGTCATGCGCGAGAGCGTCGGCCGGCATCTACTCCGGACCTAGCCATCCGCGCCCGCCAAAGCCTTCAGCGGCCGTCCGGGACCATTCGCAACAGGCG
>DATCRS010000336.1:0-3750 GCA_036568845.1 Devosia sp.
TGCCCTGTCGATGGCGATGGCGGCCTGCTCGAGCATCGAGACCAGGGCGCGGTTCTCCTCCTGGCTGAGCGGCTCTCCCCGTTCGCCAAGATTTATCCCTAGAACGCCCAGCACGCGCTGAGCCGAGAGGATTGGCAGGAATGCATAGGCCGACGCCGGTGCAGTGTGGGTCGAAAGGCCGACTGGGACCTTCCGCTCGCCGGCGGTCTGTGCCAGTGCCAATGCCTCCGGGGCGAGGCGCTGCCCGGGCGGTTCGGAGGCGACGACGGCCAGTTCACTCCCCTCACCGGCGGCGAGGAGCACGGTTTGCAGACCGAGCGTCGCGCCGATGTGGCTGGCGATGGTGACGTAGACGGCATCGAGCCCAAGCGCTCCCGAGAGCTTGCGCGAGAACTCGAACAGCGACTGCGTCGATTGAGCCTGCTGGCGGGCCGTCGCCGCGTGCTCGCTGAGGCGTGCCGCCAGAGTGCCGGTGACCAGCGCCACGCCGACGAACATGAACAGCGCGACCACCTCATCGGGATGCGCGACCGTAAACGTCCATCGCGGCTCGATGAAGAAGTAGTTATAGGCCAGAAACGAGAGGCTCGCCGCCAGCACCGCGGACACCCTGCCGCCGGCAAGCGCTGAAACCACGACGGCGGCCAGGTAGAACATCGCGACGCTCTTGCCCGCGATGACGTCCGAAACCGCGTAGCCCAGGGCGGTGATCGCAGCCACCGAGAGCAGGGGCACCAGCACAGCGGCCAGCAGCGGCGGCAGCCAGGCCTGCAGCCTCGCGCCCGGCGCAGGGCCAATTGCCGGGTCGGCTGGCATCAGGCGATCGAGTTTGGAAAATCGAGCCATGCTCTCCCATATGGTGATCATGCCGGCGTGAGAAGCCAGTTCCCGCGAAAGGACCGCTGTTCCCGGATCGGGGATCGAAGCGGAAGCGGGGTCTCTCATCGGCTGCCACCCACACTATAGCGGCACCTGCGTGCCGATCTCGACCACCCGTCCTGTCGGAATGTGAAAGTACTCGGTGGCGTCGGTCGCGTTCCTGGAGAGCGTGATGAACAGCCTGTCCGCCTAGTACCAAAGTCCGCGCTTCTGCGACGGCTTCAGCGACCGGCGCGAGAGGAAGAACGATGTCGACATGATATCGAACTTCCATCCCAGCTTGCGCGCGAGCGCCAGCGCCATGGGGACGTTGGGAGTTTCGATGTAACCGAAGGTTATGATCACCCGGTAGAACAGGTCGTTATAGGCGTCGATCCGGACCTTCTCGTCGTCGGGCACGCGCGGCGCGTTCGAGGTCACTACGGTCAGGATCACGTTGTGCTCATGCAGCACCTTGTAGTGCTTGAGGCTGTGGAGGAGCGCCGTGGGCGCGCCTTCGATGTCGCTGGTGAGAAACACGGCCGTGCCGGGCACGATCGTCGGCTTCTTTTTTGCGAGGTTTTCGACCAGGAACTGGAGTGGCACCTCGTCCCGCCTTGTCTTGTTCGACAGGCGTTTGCGGCCGATAATCCAGGTCGTCATGATGATGATGCTGACCGTCCCGACCAGGGCAGGCACCCAGCCGCCCTGCATGAACTTCCCCGCATTGGCGGCGAAGAAGCCGATATCGATCAAGAGGAACGGCACCATCACCAGTGCGATCGGTACCGGGCTCCACCGCCAGATACGCCACATCACCACGACCAAAAGGATCGACGTGATCAGCATGATGCCCGAGACCGCGAGGCCGTATGCATGTGAGAGCGCGCTCGAGCTGCCGAAGCCCACCACCAGCATGATGACGCCCACCAGGAGCATTGTGTTGACCTGCGGCATGTAGATTTGGCCCGACTGGGTTTCCGACGTGTGCCTGACCGTCATGCGCGGCAACAAGTTGAGTGCAACCGCCTGACGGACAAGCGAGTAGCCGCCGGTAATGACGGCCTGGCTGGCAATCACGGTCGCCGCGGTCGCGAGGAACACCATCGGTACCCGCGCCCAGTCCGGGTGCATTTCGAAGAACGGGTTGGCCGCACCGGCAGGGTTGTTCAGCACATACGCGCCTTGCCCGATGTAGTTGAGCAGCAGGCACGGGAAGACGAGGCCAAACCACGCAGCCATCAAGGGCTTGCGTCCAAAATGGCCCAGATCGGCGTAGAGCGCCTCGGCTCCGGTTACGGCGAGGAAGACGGCCCCGATCACGATGCCGCCGATGGCCAGGTGGCTGAGAACATAGGTGATAGCGTAGGCGGGGTTGAAGGCCAGCAGCACCTCCGGTCTTCCGACGATCTGGGCAATCCCCGACAGTCCGAGAGCCAGGAACCAAACACTGGTGACCGGACCGAACACAAACGAGACGCGGGCCGTCCCGAAGCGCTGAAACACGAACAGAGCAAACAGGATGCCGAGGGTAAGCGGCAGCACCCAATTGGTCAGATTTGGCGCGACGACCTCGAGCCCTTCGACCGCCGAGAGAACCGACAGGGCGGGCGTCAGGATCGCATCGCCGAAGAACAGCGAAGCTCCCATCACGCCCAGCGCCAGGACCCACACCGGTCTCCCCTCAAAACCGGACCGCGCCAGGGCCATGATGGAAAGGATGCCTCCCTCGCCCTTATTGTCGGCGCGAGTGACGAAGAACATGTACTTCACAGCCACGACGAGTGTGAGCGCCCAGATGATCAACGAGAGCAAGCCGAGTACCTCCGCCGTGGTCGCCGCGGCGCCGCCCTCGGCGTTCGCACCCAGGGCCTCGCGGAGCGTGTAGATGGGACTCGTGCCGATATCACCATAGACGACGCCAATGGCGCCGAGCGTGAGGAGGGGAAATTCCTTGCTGTCGTGGCTGGCCTGGTCGGTGTGCGCGCTTTCAGAAATGGTCATTGCATCGGGTCACCCGCCAAGGGGTGCCTTCTCCTTTTTGGGACGAGGTCATCAACAAGCGACTGTTGGTCGCGACGTCGGGGCTTGCGACGTGCGAGCTATCGCGGATCGTCAGCGCACGTTCTCGCACCAGACCACCTCCGTCCGCGTCGGACCGCCGTCAGCCGGAGGTTGCGTGTCCTCCTCGCTCAGTGACCTCTGGTGCGCTTCCAGCAGGGCGTCGAGGATCGCGAGCGCTAGTGATGGGCCCCGTCCATCGACGGAATCGTCGAATTCGCGCGGCGCCCGAGGATGACGGGACAGTGTGCAGTACCACTCGTGGTCGTCCTGCTCGAGGCGCCGCACATGCCAATTTGGCAGCTCGAGCTCGAGCAGGGCCAGCGCCGCTTCGGTCCAGGCGCCAGCCCTCGCCACGCGCTCAAGCCGTGCGGATCGCGACGCACTGCCGATCGGGGGATAGTTCTTCGAGCCCTCGGCGACCGCGGCGAACATCGATGCGACCGCCGGTGGCAGATCCGCCAGGTTGGCGGCTGCGACGATGTCGGAACCAGTGTGCAAAGGGCCACGCCTCGCGCGGGATGCGCAACGTCAAGTTGCCGGCAAGGTAGTCATCGGCCGCATAAGGATTCGAGACGGAATCCCCGGCGAAGATGTAAAGGAACCATAAGTTTCCTCGCGCCGCAGCGGACTGGGGGCAGTGTCGCGATCGATCCGGAGCGCGGCATACTGGTGGCCCATTACAGCAACATGGCCAATCTCGATCGGCTGCTCAGCCGTGAGGAAACGGACAAGCGGAACGTGAAGCCGATCGATGAACCGAACCCGAACCAGGACTCTGCCGACGACAATGCCGGCCGCAATGGTCCCTGGGGTATCCCGTCATTGCTG
>DATCRS010000337.1:0-2626 GCA_036568845.1 Devosia sp.
GCCGAGGGCAAAGATGCCGAGCCCCGAGAGCATCGCGCGGCTGTTGATCCGCTCGCGCCGCAGCCAGACGATCGGCACCGCCACTGCGGCCATGAAGATGGCTATGCTGATGCCGGGGACTGCAGGCCAGAAGAGAAAATCTGCTGTGGCTATCAGCAGCAACAGGGCGAGGAAGGCTTTAGCGCCCCTGCCCCACAGATTGGTTCGTTCGACGCTCGCGGCTGTGATGTCGCTCAAAGGTTCGCCCCTCGTCCTTCGCCCCCGCGATGACGCGCAGATCGACCTGTCCTCGCTCGCGCGACTCCACCAGCCACCAGCCATCCCTAAGGATGCAGTCGGGCAGCGGAATGGGACGGCTCGGCGATGGCGTGATCGGGTTGCGCATACCCAGAAGGCTGCATGCGTCGTTTGCAGTTTTCGTGCAGGAGCTTTGGGGGAGTTGAGGATTTTGCGTCAGCATCAACGCACTCGATGTCATCCCGGCATCCATCGGCTTGAGCGGGGTGACGGATGGGTCCCTGCTTTTCGCAGGGATGACAGCTGATGGGTGGGAGCCAGAGTGCACCAGACCGACATCGGATGCTGGTCCATCTGAACGAAAACCAAACGATGGCTTCAGTGCGGGTTCGGCTGCCGAGGAATAGGACGTGCACAACAACAGCGGTCTGCGTCACCGCGGACTTTGGGGACTTCCAGGATGAAACGGAAACTGGCCGTGGCGGTCGCGATGATAGCCGGCCTCACTGCGTCCGGCCAGGCCGGTGAGGCCGGCGACGTATTGCTTGGGCAACCCACATTCGAGGCGCGCTGCGAGAGCGGCGGCGGCGCGGTCGACTCCGGCGAAGCGATCGCGCTGTGCGATCTCGGCGATCTCGTCGTCAGATGCGACTTTGCCGGCGCCTATGCCACCTGCAACTGGCGGGGTGCGCCGAGCAACCGGCGCCTTGCCGCCCTGCTGGGCGCGCTGCCGGCCGATAGTCTCAGCGAACGCGGTGGAGGCGGCCCGAGCCTCAGCCCCTGGAACAACCCGAACTGGAAGAACAAATGAAAAGGCCCGCACGAAGCGGGCCTTGACGTCGATGCCGCGCCCTACTCGTCGCGATAGACCTTCTCGCGCCGCTCGTGCATTTCCTGGGCTTCAAGGCTCAGCGTGGCGATAGGACGGGCGTCGAGTCGGGCGATGCCGATCGGGTCCCCGGTCTCCTCGCAGTAACCGTAAGTGCCGTCTTCGATGCGCTTCAATGCCGCGTCGATCTTGGAGATCAGCTTGCGCTGCCTGTCACGGGTGCGCAGTTCCAGTGCCCGATCGCTCTCGGACGAGGCCCGGTCGGCCATGTCCGGGTGATTCTGGCTCTCTTCCTGCAGGTTTTCCAGCGTCTCGCGGCTCTCCCGGAGGATCTCCTCCTTCCAAGCCTCCAGCTTCTGCCGGAAGTATTCCCGCTGTCGCGGGTTCATAAACGGCTCTTCTTCGGTGGGCCGGTATTCAAGAACTTCAGCGGATGACATTCCCTACGCGACTCCGACATACCCCTAAGGCGGGCCTTATAGTTCCCTGCCCTTGGCCGGGCAAGCGCGGATCGAAAGGGTAATTAATTCGTGACGCTTGCGCTTGAGGTCGATCAAAAACGTCCGCGCTTGGCGAGCTCGACGCGGGCGCGGAGCTCGATATCGTCGAGAAGCGCGTCCAGCCCTGGTTCGGACCGCTCTCGCGCCTGCGAGATCAGTGCCATCAACTGGTTGAGCCGGCCTTCGCTGACGCGACCGACAAGGAGATCGGCCTTGATCTCCTCGAGCGTGTCGAGGAGCTGGTTGCCGCGGCGGACGAGCTTTTTCTTTTTGAGCAGCGGATCTTCCACGGCCTGCAGGGCCAGCAGCGAGCCGATATCCTGCGCCGGCGCCGCCTGGGCCGCGGCCCCTGCCCGGTGAATCTGTGCATCGTCCTCGCGGACGTGGAAGGCAACGCCGGAACTCGACCGTCCCGCGGCGCCGCGGGAGCCGATTGCGCCAGTCCGGATGGTGTCGATGCGCACGGGACTCAATTGCCTTTCCTTGCCCGGCAAAATCTGCCGCGATCCGTTAACAGGAGCTTAATGCACCCGGCAGGTTTTGCTCCGTGGCGGAACAGCAAGCGCCTTCCGCCGCGCCACAGCCATTGGAATCCCTCATAAAATCCCACCCGCCGGTGGGTTGGCACGGTTCTGGCTTTTCTTCCTAACGAATAGCCGGCGCATGGGGATGCGCAGGCAGGACGGGGAAGAAGAATGGCAAATGGGCTTTTGAGGCACCTTCTGGCCGGCATCGTTGCCGCGACGACGCTCCTGGCGCCGCTCGCGGAGGCTCAGGCAGCCACGGCACGCATCAAGGATATCGTCGATATCGAGGGTATCCGCGACAACCAGCTCGTCGGCTACGGCCTGGTGGTCGGTCTCAACGGCACCGGCGACAGCCTCAACAACTCGCCCTTCACCCGGCAGAGCCTGCAGGCCATGCTCGAGCGGCTGGGCGTCAACACTGCGGGCGAAAACGTCCGAACCGCCAATGTGGCAGCCGTGATGGTCACGGCCAACCTGCCGCCCTTCGCCACCCAGGGTTCGCGGATGGACGTGTCCGTGTCCGCCCTCGGCGA
>DATCRS010000338.1:0-4127 GCA_036568845.1 Devosia sp.
TTCCATCGCCGCCAGCATGACGCGCACCTTTTCGAGGATGTCCTCACGGCTGTGCTTGTTCTTGCACTTGCTATGATTGTTCCATTCGATGTCGAGCACCGGCGGCAGCGCATCGGGATCGTTGGGCACGTTGCGGACGAACCATGCGGCCTGCTCCGAGGCCAGCGAGCACCAGGTCATGAAGTGGTAGGCGCCGCGCGCCACCCCGGCTTCCCGCGCCCGGCGCCAGTTGTCGTAAAAATTGGGGTCGATGTAGTCCTTACCCTCGGTCGACTTCATGTAGACGAAGTGGATGCCGCCGTTCCGCACCGCGTCGAAATCGATGCGCCCCTGATAGCGCGCCACGTCGAGCCCCTGGATCGGCAGCGCCCGCGCGCGGTTGACCCCCGGATGCGGATCATTGTCGCCCGGAATGCCCATCCGGCCAGGGCTGCGACCGCAGGCGGCGAGCACCGCCACCAGCGTTACCAGCAGCACGGTCTTGGCAATGAACGAAAGCGGGCGGACGGCGGAAACCATGCTGGACACGAACTCGAAGGCAATAGAACTGGAGCCTTCGATTCAACATGTGCCCATTAATGAAACCTTGCGCTAACCCATTGTTATTCCAGCATGGTTAACGCGCCAGAAGGTGACGCTGCCTCGCTCTCGCACGTTTGCCTTTCCCAAACCCTGCATCTGCGCGCTTGCCTGTTCAAAAATCCGACCTAGGCTCGGCGGCAAACGGAGGAACCCTCATGTCGCTCAACGTACTTTTCGTCGGTGGAACGGGTCAGATTTCGCTGCCCTGCGTGGAGCTGGCCGTCGCGGCCGGCCACAAGGTCTCGGTCTTCAACCGCGGCCAGCGCGATGCGGACCTGCCAGCCGGGGTGACCTCGATCGTTGGCGACATGAAGGACCCGGCGAGCTACGCCCAGCTCGGCGAAACCCGGTGGGACGTGGTCAACCAGTTCATGGTGTTCACCCCCGAGCAGATGCAGCAGGACATCGCGACCTTCGCCGGCAAGGTGGGGCAGTACATCTTCATCTCCTCCGCCTCGGTCTACAAGAAGCATCCCTATGCCTACATGACGTCGGAGGCAGGGACGCCGGCCGAGAACCCCTATTGGCCCTACAGCCAGGCCAAGATCGCCTGCGAAAACCTGATGAAAGCGGCGAAAGACCTGCCCTGGACCAATGTCCGCCCCAGCCACACCACGCGCACCGGCCTCCCCACCATGCTCAACGAGGGTGACAGCGTGGCGCTGCGCATGCTGGCGGGGAAACCGGTGATCGTCGCCGGCGACGGCACCGCCATCTGGACGCTCACCCGCTCGGAGGACTTCGCCAAGCCTTACGTGAAGCTCTTCGGCAACCCGGCCGCCATCGGCGAGGATTTCCACATCACCGGCGATGTCGGCTTCACCTGGGATGCCATCTATCTGAGCATCGGCAAGGGGCTGGGCGTCGAGGCCAGGATCGCTCACGTGCCCACCGATACGCTGATCAAATACAAGCCCGACTGGATCGGGCCGCTCCTGGGCGACAAGACCTACACGACGCTGTTCGATAATTCGAAGATCAAGCGCGTCGCTGGCGACTTCACCTGCGAGACCGACCTCGACAAGATTCTCGTCGAACCGATCAAGCACCTCAAGAAACGCCTCGACGCCAGGACCCCGGTCAACCAGGAGCTCGATCCGCTGATCGACCGCATCGTCGCCGACCAGGCTCGCCTCGGCACCTGATGCCTCCGGCGGCGCATCGCCGTTGACAATTGGCTGCTGAAGCGATACTTAAGTGCATGCTTAACCAAACGACCAGCCCATCGCTCGACCTCATGTTCCAGGCGCTTGCCGACCCGACACGGCGCATGATGGTGGAACGGCTGAGCCGCGGCCCGGCCTCGGTGAGCGAACTGGCGAAACCCTTCGACATGTCGCTGCCGGCGGTGGTGCAGCACCTGCAGGTGCTGGAGCAGTCCGGCCTGGTGCATTCCGAAAAGGTCGGCCGGGTCCGGACCTGCACCATCGATCCCGGAGCGCTGAGCCGGGCCGAGCAATGGATCAACGACCGCCGCCTCGCCTGGGAACAACGCCTCGACAGGCTGGGTGAATTCCTCGCCGCCACCGAGGGCGACGAAGACTAGCGGCCCAAACGCCCCCATCGAATTGCCGACGGCCTGCCGGCCGGCGGCGGAGCCATGACCTCAACTCAAGGAAACCAAGATGACCGAACGTTCGATCGCCCACGGCACCTTCACCGTGACCCGCAGCTACCCGGCCAAGCCGGCGCGGGTGTTCAAGGCCTGGTCCAATCCCGAGTTCAAGCGCAAATGGTTCGGCTCGCCCGATCCGGCCAAGCCCGACAACGTCTTTGAGTTCAAGGTCGGTGGCCGTGAGTACAACGCCGCCAAGATGGGGAACGACACCTACACCTTCGACGTCCGCTACCAGGACATCATCCCGGACGAGCGCATCATCTATACCTATGAGATGACCATCAACGGCCAGCGCATGTCGGTGTCGCTGGCGACGGTCGAGATCGAGGCCGAGGGCGCGGGCACCAAGATGACGGTGGTCGAGCACGGCGCTTTCCTCGATGGCCTCGACACCGTGCGCCAGCGCGAGGAAGGCACCAACTTCCTCATGGACGCGCTGGGAAAATCGCTGGAGGAGTGAGGCGTGCTACGCCGACAGCTCACCATGAGGCCGACTTCTGGGCCGCGATTTTCATGAGAACCTCATCCTGAGCTTGTCGAAGGACGAGGTTCGGGTGCGCGATGTCGATTCGGCGTAACCTCGTTCGTCGCGAAGCCGAAGCAACACTCTTGGAAAAGGACAGAGCTATGAACTTCGTGACCTCAAAGGACGGCACCCGCATTGCCTATACGGCCACTGGCAAGGGCCCCGCGATCATCCTCGTCAACGGCGCCACCGCCTTTCCGGCGCTCGACCCGACATTGCCGGCGCTCACCGAGATGCTGAAGGACGACTTCACCTTGGTCGCCTTCGATCGCCGCGGCCGCGGCCAGAGCGGTGACACCCGGCCCTTCTCGCCCCAGCGCGAGATCGAGGACATCGAAGCGCTGATCGACCAGTTCGGCGGCAAGGCCACGCTCTATGGCCAGTCCTCGGGCGCCGTGCTGTCGCTGATCGCGGCCGGCAAGCTTCCGGGCGTCACCCATGTGCTCGCCTACGAGCCGCCCTATTCTACCCCCGGCACCGGCAACGACCTGCCGGCCGACTATGTCGAAAAGCTCGCCCGCTATAATGCCGAGAACAATGGCGACACGGCCGCCGCGCTCTTTCTCACCGGCGCCGTCGGCCTGCCCGAAGAGGCCGTCGATGGCATGCGCCAGGGCGACTTCTGGCCGGTGATGGTCGGCGTCGGTCCGACCATCTACTACGACGCCGTCTACATGACGCTCGAGCGCGACGGCTATGAGATTCCCTCGCATCTTTGGGCCGGCAGCCAGGCAAAGTTCCTCATTGTCGATGGCGGCGCCAGCTTTCCCGGCATGAGGGAAGCCGCCGATGCGGTGGCGGCCGCCACTCCCGGGGCAGGGCGGAAGTCGCTCGGCGACCAGGGCCACGGTCCGTCGGCGGAGGCGATCGCGCCCGTGCTCAGGGAATTCGCGGGGCGCTGAGGCTACGCCCGCCGCGCCTGGGCGTCGGGCAGCACGCGGTGCGGCGGCTGGTGGCCGTCGACGAAGGCGCGGATGTTGACGATCACGGTCTCGCCCATCTCCACGCGCGCTTCCAGCGTCGCCGAGGCCATGTGGGCGGTGAGCACCACCTTGTTGGCCCGCGCCAGCGCCAAGAGCCGCTCCGAAATGCCGTGCCGGTTCTCGAACACGTCGAGCGCCGCCCCGGAGAGATGACCGCTTTCGATCTCCTCGACTAGCGCGTTCTCGTCGACGAGCTCTGGACGCGAGACGTTCACCACGAAGCCGTCGCGCCGCATGGCCTTGAGCCGCGCCGCATTGAGAATATGAAAGGTGTCGCGTGTATGCGGGGTGTGCAGCGACACGATATCCACTTCGGGGATCATCGCATCGAGCGAGGGCCAGTATGTGGCTTCGAGCCGCTCCTCCACGGCCGGCGGCCGGCGGTTGCGCGAGAAATAGTGGATGGTGAGGCCGAAGG
>DATCRS010000339.1:0-5902 GCA_036568845.1 Devosia sp.
CCGCCACTGGATTGTTGAACCGCTCGGCGGCGAGGTGGACCTGTTCCAGGTCGGAGACGCCCGCATGGACAAAGAGCGCGTATTTGAGGCGGTGCACCCCACGGTCCGAGGCCGGATCGGGGAAGGTGGCGCCGCGGACCAGCGTGATCCGCACCATCGATTCCACTGCGTCGTAGCCATACTTGCAGTCGTTGATGATGGCAGCGCCGAAATCGAATTCGGAGAGGTCGACCCAGCGATGCATGCTGGCCTCGAACCGTGCCCGATCCCAGCTGGTGTTGCGATGCGTCGCTCGCTTCACATGGCCGAACTGGATCTCGGAACGGATCTCCGAAATGTTGAGATCGAACGGGAACATCGCCTTGATGACCTGCTGCCGCTCCTGCCAGTCGATCATGGTATCGAACTCGACCTGCCGGCTACCCTCTTCGAGCGAGACGACCTGCACGACCCTGGACGATTGGTAGCTCCGCTCGATGCGGAGGGCCGCACGCCACGGTCCGGTCTCCGCCACCTCGACCTTGGCCTTGCCGTCGGCCAGCGGCCAGGCCTGCTCGTGGAAATAGTGGTCGATGTCCCAGGCGTCCCAGTTGAGCGGCTTGTCCTCGTAGGCGATGAGCCGGTTTGCGGTCTCGCCCGCCTTGATGAGCTCGCGGCCGGAGGCCTTGTCGACGACCGAGGTGATCTCGCCCTTGGCGTCGAACGTCACCTTGATGAGCGCATTCTCGAGCCTGGTCTTGGATGCCGAGAGCGAGGTCTTCGGCACCTTCACCGCATCGCCGATTGCGGCCGACTGCCAGCCTAGCGACGGCAGGTTGGCGACCGGCGCCGCAAGCACCACCTCGCCCCCTGCCCCGGTGAGCGCCTGCAGCGGGCGGGTGACACCGCCCGAGGTCAGCGAGCCTTCCGCCGCGCCAGGCACGCGCACCAGCGCGTCGCGCTCATGGCTGAGGAAATTGATCACCCGCAGCTCGCCCTTCCCCGGCTTCAGCGCCGCGCTCGCCGCCGCGTGCCACGGTCCATTGGCCGAGTCGAGGGTCGAGAACAGCGTGCCGTACTCGGCATCTGAATCGACATAGACCTCCTCGATCGAGGTACCCGGCAGGATGTCGTGGAACTGGTTGATGAGCACTGTTTCCCAGAACTCGTTGAGCTGGGCCCTGGGATAGGCCTGCCCGGCGAGCAGCGCCATCGACGCCAGAAACTCGAGCTCGCGCAGCCGCCGCTCGGCGGTGCGGTTGTTGGCCTTGTTCTTGGCGACATTGGTCAGCGTGCCGCGGTGATATTGGAGGTAAAGCTCGCCATTCCAGATCGGGAACTTTTGCGGCTCCGCCTCCATCGCGGCGCCCAGCCGGTCGAGGAAGGGCGCGATGCCTTCGAGCTTCACCCGCGGCGCGCCGGGGATGCCCTTTTCCATGCGGATGCCGCGCTCGATCATCGCCCGCGTCGGCCCGCCGCCGCCATCGCCATAGCCGTAGCAGAGCAGCACTTCGTCATAGACGGACTTGGGCTCGTAGCGCTTCCAGGCGCCCATCACTTCCGAGACCGAGAGGTCGGAATTGTAGGTGGTGAAGATGCGGTCGCTGTCGAACTTCTGCGCCGTGATGAGCTGCGCCTTGGTGGCAGTGCCGTCGATGCCGCGCCAGAAGAACGTGTCCCACGGATGCCGGTCGGTATCGTTCCAGCTGAGCTTCGATGTAACGAAATATTCGAGCCCGGACTTCTCCATGATCTGCGGCATGTTGGCCGAGTAGCCGAAGGTGTCGGGCAGCCACACCGTCTTCGGCGTTACGCCGAATTCCTCGATGTGGAAGCGGCGGCCGCGCATGATCTGGCGCACCATGGACTCGCCCGAGACGATATTGGCGTCGGGCTCCACCCACATCGCGCCTTCGATCTCGAACTGCCCGGATTTGACCCGCTTTTTCAGCCGCGCCCAGAGGTCCGGGTAGTCGGTCTTCAGAAAGTTGAAGAGCACCGACTGGTTGTACATGAAGATGAAGCCCGGATACTCCTCCATGAGCTTCAGCACGGTCGCAAAGCTGCGGCCGGTCTTGTCGCGCGTATGCATCACGCGCCAGAGCCAGCCGACATCGAGATGGGTGTGGCCCACCGCCGAGATCAGCGGCTGCTTCTCGAAATCTTCGAGCTCATAGATCTGCGCCGCAATCGCCTCGGCGGCCGCGATCGATTTCTCGTCCGGCACGCCGCGCCGGTCGACCGTGCGCAGGCCCTGCTCGACGAGGTTCATCACCGCATGCCGGCGCTGGTCGTTCTGCGGCAGCCGCTCGGCGACCTCCAGCGGGGTGAGGAGGTCGAAGTAGAGCTTTTCCACCCGTGCGTTGCGCGTCATGTACTCGGCCCGAAACCCCACCAGCGGCCGGTCGAAGAAGGTGAAGGCGTTGACCAGCAGCACATGCTTTTCGCCCGGCTTGGCATTACGGGCGATGACGATCTCGTTATGGTTGCCATCGAGCGCCTGCGCCGTCTCGCCGTCGAGATAGGCGAGGCATTGCGGGTCGGTCGAACCCGGCCGGTCCTGCCACTGCGAGGTGACGCGGATCACCAGCGTCTCGCCCTTGGCGCCCGGCGGCACCGTGACCTCGGCGGCGAACCAGGTATTGCCCTGCTTCTTGCTCCACACCGTGCGCGGCGTGAACGCCTGCCACGCGCGCCAATCGGCCTTCAGCGCCTCGGCGGCGGAGAGGTCGGCCTCGGTGTAGCGCCAGTCGAGCTCGCCACCGAGCGGCACCAGGATCTTCGATCCCAGGTCGTTGCACAGCCGGCGGAGCTTCTCCTCGCGCTTGATGTCGTCGTCGAGAAGGCCGAGCGTACCCTTGAGGGGGTTCATTTGGTGACTATCCTTTCACACCAACGCCCGCGAACCCGGTATTCAGGTTGCGCCGGAGCAGAAAATAGACGGCGACGGCAGGCGCCGCGTAGATGATGGAGAACGCCGCGAGGAAGCCGTAGTCGATACGGCCCTGCTGCCCGAAGGCCGAATAGAGCCCCACCGACATCGGGAAGGCGGTCTCGGTCCGCGAAAAGATCAGCGGCAGCAGGAACTCGTTCCATGCGCCGGTGAAGGTGAAGAACCAGACCACGGCCAGCCCCGCCCGCGACATCGGCAGCACCACATGCCAGATGATGTGCCAGAGGCTCGCGCCATCGACATAGGCCGCCTCCTCGAGCTCGATCGGCACCGTGTCGAAGAAGGTTTTGAGGAGCAGCAGCGTGAACGGCAGGTTGAGGATGGTGAGCGCGACGATGACGCCGAGCTGGTTGAGCAGCCCCATCCGCTGCGCCGCAAAGTAGATCGGTACGATCACCCCGGCCGAGGGCAGCATGCGGAGAACCACGAGCAGCCAGAGGAACCCGTTCTTGCCCGGGATGGTCATCCGCGCCAGTGGATAGGCGGCGGCGGCGGCGACGATCACCGAGAGAGTCGCCGTGCCGGCGGCCAGCGCCAGCGAGTTGAGGAACTGCTGGCCGGCATTGCCGCTGACGGCGCGGATGAAATTGTCGAAGCCGATGCCGCCCGGCACGCGCAGCGTACCGTTGGCCGTGGGATCGATGGCGTTGGAGAAGAGCCAGACGAAGGGGCTCACCCAGATGACGGCGAGAAAGCTCAGCGCTAGAGCCAGGCCGCGGGAGGGGGTCGTGCGTTCCATCACTTCGGCTCCCTGAGCATGCGGATGTAAAAGATCGAGAGCAGGCCGACGACCACCAGCATGGCGACCGAAATGGCGCTGCCATAGCCGAGCTTGCCGACCTTGAAACTCTGCTCGTACATGAAGATCGCCAGTACCTGCGTCTGCCGGCCCGGACCGCCGCCCGTCATGGCGTAGATCAGCGGGAAGTAAGTGAAGGTCCAGATGGTGATGAAGAGCAGGTTGGTGGCGATATGCGGCCGGATGATCGGCAGCACCACCTGCCAAGTCCGCTGCCAGGCCGTGGCGCCATCGACCTTGGCCGCTTCGACAATCTCGCGGCCCACCGAGTCGAGCGCCGCGATGAAGAGCAGGTAGCTCCAGGCCGTACCCTTCCAGATATTGGCGATGATGACGACCTGCAGCGCCAGGTCGTTGATGAAGTTGATGGGCGCCAGCCCGAAGGGCGTCACCACCATGTTGTTGATGAGCCCGGTCTTCGACGTCGTCGCCGACCAGAGAAACGCCGCGACGATGTCGGGCAGGAGCCAGCCCAGCATGATCGAGACTTCGACCACGGTGCGCAGCGTGCCGTGATAGCCGCGCAGCGCCGAGGCGAGCAGGAACCCCATGACGCTCTGGCCGACCACGGCCGAAAAGAACGTGAAGGTGATGGTCGTGCCGAGCGCTTCGAGGAAGCCACGGCGGGTGAACAGCCGCTCGTAGTTGTCGAGCCCCACCCAGCTCCAGTCCACCGACTTGCGGCCCACGAGCTCGAGATCGGTGAAGCTGAAGGCGAAGGCCCAGGCGGTGAAGTAGAGCAGCGCGCCGATGAGGATCAGCGCAGGCAGCAGTCCGGCGAGCAGCAGCCAGCCATTGGAAGCCAGCCACGGGCGCATCTGACGCATGGTTCACGATCCCACTTGCGAGCATCGACGGGAGGCGGCGCGGTCGGGAGCACCGCGCCGCCCGGGAGGAAGCGGATAGGGGGCCCGCTTACTCGTAGGTGATGACGTTCTCTTCGCCGAACTCGTCGATCAGCGCCGCCTTGTACTCGCCGATCGCGTCTTCCACCGACGAACCGTCGAGGATGGCAGCCGTCATTTCCTGCACCAGCTTGGAGACCACCTGGTAGCCTGGATAGGTATCGCGGCCGGTGGTGTCGGCGGCCATCGCGGTCGCCTTGGCGAGGTAGGCGTCAGCCGTGTACTCGGGCGATTCCGAAATGTCCGTGCGGACCGCCATGCGCTTGTTCTTGACCGTCCATTCGCCGAAGTTGCCCTTGTCGAAGATGGTGGTCAAAAGCTTCTGCGCGGCCTCCTTGTCGGCGGCCTTGGCATTGACGCCGATGGCCCAGCCGCCCGAGATGTTGGTCGTGGCCTTGGTGCCCGGCTGGCCCGAACCGGGCCACGGCGTCCAGGCGACGACCTTGTCGCGCTCTTCGGTCGAGGGCAGGTTCACGCCGTTGCAGTCCCAGAGGCAGGCATATTCCCAGGAGCCCGAGGCGAGGATGCCCATCTTGTTGGTGGTCATCTCTTCGCGTACCGCCGCGCCGATATCGGCAGCGTAGTTGATGGCTTTGCCGGCGAGCTGCTGATCCTGGTAGACCTTCTTGTAGAGCTCGAGGGTGCGGCGGAGCGCCGGGCTGTCGCCCACCCACTTGCCGGCTTCCCAGTCGCGCAGCCGGTTACGGCCCGCCTCCGGCACATCGGCGCCGAGCAGCGCCATGTAGAAGCCCTGCATGGTGGCCGCTTCGCCCTGCTTGGTGCCGGCGGGGATCAGCCAGGCGTTCTCGACGCCGGTCTTGTCCTTGATTGTCTGCGCCGCGGCGAGCACGTCGTCCCAGCTTTTGGGCTCCCATGGCGTCGCTATGCCGGCCTGTTTGAAGAGCTCGAGATTGTACCAGAGCATGCGCACGTCGGTGTCGGTGGGCAGCGCGTAGACGTGACCGTCATAGGAGACGACGTCGAGCAGCCCATTCATGTAGTACTGGTATTGATCCCAGCTCGAGCTCAGCCCGTCGAGCGGCTGCACATAGCCGGCCGAAGCGAGTTCCGACACCACGAAACTGTCCATCTGGATCACGTCGGCGGCAGTGCCGGCCGCGAGGTCGAGCGCCACGCGCTCCACATAACCGTCGCCCGGCAGCTTGATCGCGTTGACCTTCTCGCCGGTCTCCTTCTCGTAGGCCGCGATGCCCGGTTCGACCAGCGAGCTCAGCCATTCGGCATACATGATCGAAACCTCTGCAT
>DATCRS010000340.1:0-3276 GCA_036568845.1 Devosia sp.
GGTCAACCCCGCCCCGAGCTTCACCGCTTCGCCGGTCTCCTCGATCCGGTGCAGCTCCGAAAGATGACCGATATAGATCATCGGCCCGATATCGCGCATGAACTTGGTGACCCAGAGCCCGACATCGGTCGCCCCCGACACCAGCGTCGCGCCCGGATTGACAGCGTACACCTCCGCCAGGTCGTCGACCGAGCCAGGCACGATAAGCCGGGTCTTGCCCTCGCCGATCTCCACCCGCGCGCCGTCGTTGAGCGCCTTGACCCGCGCCCTCATCCCCTCGCGCCCCGCCACCAGCGGATCTGCTGCGATGTCACCATAGGTCGGAATGGCCTTGGCGGCCCGGATGATCGGCGAATAGCCGGTGCAGCGGCAGAGATTGCCCTGCAGCGCCACCTCGGCCTGGGCGGCAGTGGGCGCTTCTTCGGCCAGCCACAGCCCGTAGAGCGACATCACGATGCCCGGCGTGCAGAAGCCACACTGGCTGCCATGATGCTCCACCATCGCCTGCTGCACCGGATGCAGCGGCCCCTCCGGCCGCGACAGGCTGTCGACCGTCACCACATGCGTGCCGTCGAGCGACCCGGTAAAGCAGATGCAGGCGTTGACGGTCTCATAGACCAGCTCGTCGCCGCTCAGCCGGCCCACCAGCACCGTACACGCGCCGCAATCGCCCTCTGCGCAGCCTTCCTTTGACCCCTTCAGCCGCTTTTCGAGCCGCAGGAAGTCGAGCAGCGTCTGCGTCGCCGGCAATTCGGTGAGCGCGATGTCCTCGTCGTTGAGGATGAAACGAAGGGTGTTGCGGATGATAGTCATTGCGATGTCTCGGCTCCTTCGCCTTCTCCCCTCGTGGGAGAAGGTGCCCGAAGGGCGGATGAGGGGGATTCGTGCAGCGCGAACCAGATCGTGTTGAGGACCGCGTCTCGATCCGCGTTCAGCTGGCTGTTCCAGACGCGAAGAACGCGGAACCCTCGGCTCTCCAACTCCGCGTCCCGGCGCTGATCACGTTTGTTGTCGAGGTGCTGACTGCCATCGAGCTCAACGATCAGTTTCGCCGAATAGCACACGAAATCGACCACATAGCGGCCAATAGGCACTTGTCGCCGAAACTTGAAATCCGCCAAACGACGACTGCGCAGCAACTGCCAAAGATGATCTTCGACATCGGTGGCTCGGCGCCGGAGCGAACGAGCGAGCCTCGTGCGCGTGGCCTCACCCTCATCCGGCCTTCGGCCACCTTCTCCCATCAAGGGAGAAGGCGCAGGAGCCGCAAACTCTGGTGGAGACGGCATCACCGCGTCAGCTCCCCCGGTACGTCGAATAGGAGAACGGCGACACCAGCAGCGGGACGTGGTAGTGCGCCATCTCGCCCATCGAGAAGCGCACCGGCACGAGGTCGAGGAAGGGGTTGTCGAGCTCCACGCCGATCCGCTCGAAATACTGGCCGGCATGGAAGATCAGCTCGTAGCTCCCCATGTGGAACTGATCGCCGTCGAGCAGCGGCTTGTCGGTGCGCCCGTCGGCGTTGGTGAAGGTCGAGAGCACGTGGTGCGTATGGTCGCCATGTACCATCAGGAGGTCGATGCGGAGACCCGCCGCCGGCTTGCCGTGCATGGTGTCGAGAACGTGCGTCGTGAGGCGACCTGCGTCGGCCATGGCAAAATCCCTGTGCCCCGGTCGGGGCGCATGTCCCGCGTTGGACATGCCGAGGGACGCGCCCCACAGCGGGACTATCGACAATAATCTTGCCCGTTCCAAGGGGGTTGGAGCAATTTTTTGACCAACTGGTCCACTTTTCTTCGCTGACTTGCCCGCCCGCCCCGCGCTAGCGATAAGGGACGCGTTCCGCTCCGGAGGCCCCCATGCGCTACCCCCGCAACCTCATTGGCTACGGCCCGAACCCACCCAATGCCAACTGGCCGGGCGGCGCCAACGTCGCCGTGCAGTTCGTCCTCAACTACGAGGAAGGCGGCGAGAACAATGTGCTGCATGGCGATGCGGCCTCGGAAGCCTTCCTCGTCGACGTGATCGGCGCGGTGCCTTGGCCCGGCAAGCGCCACTGGAACGTCGAGAGCATGTACGAATACGGTGCCCGTGCCGGCTTCTGGCGCCTGCACCGCTATTTGACCGAGCAGAGCCTGCCAGTGACGGTGTATGGCGTCGCCCATGCGCTGCGGCGCTCGCCGCATCAGGTGAAGGCGATGCTCGATGCCGGCTGGGAGATCGCCAGCCACGGCCTGAAATGGATCGACTATCGCGACCATGACATCGAGCACGAGCGCCGCGACCTGCATGAAGCCATCCGCGTCCATGCCGAGGTGACCGGCAGCCGTCCGACCGGCTGGTATCTCGGCCGCACCTCGGTCAATACCGTCGACCTGGTCTCCGAGGAGGGGGGCTTCACCTATGTCTCGGACACCTATGACGACGACCTGCCCTACTATCGCGAGCACATGGGGGCGCCACAGCTCATCATCCCCTATTCCCTCGCCACCAACGATATGCGCTTCACCACCGCATCGGGCTTTGCCAATGGCGAAGAGTATTTCCACATGCTCAAGGACACGTTCGACGTGCTCTGGGACGAAGGCGCGGCCGGCTCGCCCAAGATGATGTCGGTGGGGCTCCACTGCCGGCTGGTCGGCATGCCCGGGCGCTTCGCAGGGCTGAAGCGCTTCGTCGAGTACATCCAGCAAAAGGGCAAGGTCTGGATCGCCAAGCGCATCGACATCGCCGAGCACTGGCTGCGCGAGCACCCCTATGTCGAGCAGGAGAACCGCCCCTCGACCCTGGCGCTCGACGATTTCACCGCGCTGTTTGGTGGTATTTTCGAGCACTCCGAATGGATCGCGGAACGTGCCCATCGCCGGGAGCTCGGCCCTGCGCACGACACAGCCACCGGCCTCCATGCCGTCATGTGCCAGGTATTCCGTTCGGCTTCGGAGGAAGAACGCCTGGGCGTCCTCCGCGCCCATCCCGACCTCGCCGGCAAGCTGGCCGCGGCGAAGCGGCTGACCGAGGCCTCTACCGAGGAACAGGCCTCCGCGGGGCTGGATGCGCTGACCGATGCGGAGCGCGAAAAGTTCACCGCGCTCAACGAGGCCTATACCCAGAAGTTCGGCTTCCCCTTCATCATCGCCGTGCGCGACCACACCAAGCGGCAGATTCTAGCGGCGTTCGAAAAGCGGCTGGCCAATGATCGGGAGACCGAGTTCGCGACGGCGTGCAGGCAGGTGGAGCGGATCGCCGAGCTGCGGTTGAAGCAGGTGTTGGCGGGGG
>DATCRS010000341.1:0-6979 GCA_036568845.1 Devosia sp.
CCGACAACATCACCTCCAACCCACCCATCAGCGAGGAGAAGCTCTGGGAGACGCTGGAATATTTCCTGCGCCGTGTCCTGCCCGTCGCCGAAAAGGCCGGCGTCAAGCTCTCCATGCACCCCGACGATCCGCCGATCACGCCGATCAAGGGCGTCTCACGCATCATGCGGACCATCCCGAACTACCAGCGTCTCGTCGACATGCTGCCGTCGGACTGCAACACGATCACCCTCTGCCAGGGCAACTTCACCCTGATGACCGACGACCTGCCGCGCGAGATCCGCAAGTTCGGCAAGAAGATCAGCTTCGTCCACTTCCGCGACGTCAAGGGCGTGCCGACGAAGTTCGAAGAGACCTGGCACGACGCCGGCAAGACCGACATGCTGGCGACCATGCGGGCCTACAAGGACATCGGCTTTCATGGCGTGCTGCGGCCCGACCACGTGCCGACCGTAGAAGGCGACAGCAACGAGAACGCCGGCTACTCCGCCTTCGGCCGTCTCTATGCCATCGGCTACATCCGCGGCTTGCATGAGGCCGTCTATTCGGACGGGGCTTGACCATGCGGCTCGCTATCACCGGTGGCAGCGGCGGCATCGGCCGCGCCGTGACCAAGCTGGCCCTGCAGCGCGGCGACAGCATCGTCTCCATCGACCGCGTCGCACCCGTGGAGCAGCTTGAGGGCGTCGATTACATTGTTGCCGAAACCAGCGACTACGACGCCCTGGTGGCGGCCTTTCGCGGCTGCGACGCGCTCATCCATATGGCGGCGATCCCGGTGCCGTTCCGGCATCCCGACCACGTGGTCCACAACAACAATGTGGTGGGCAGCTACAATGCCATGCGCGCCGCGATCGAAGTCGGCATCCGCCGGATCTGCCAGGCATCGAGCGTCAATGCCATCGGGCTCTCCTTCAGCCGCGAAGGGCACTTCGACTACTTCCCGCTCGACGAGCAGCATCCCAACTACAACGAGGAGCCCTATGGGCTCTCGAAATGGATCAGCGAGGCGCAGTCCGACAGCTTCGCGCGCCGCTATGACGACCTGAGCATCGCCAGCATCCGCTTCCACTGGGTCGTCGATGACAAGGCGCTGGCGGCGCAGGCCTTCAACCGGCCTGGCATCGAGCACGCCAAGCACCTCTGGGCCTACACGCTCCGAGAGCCGGCGGCCCGGGCCTGCCTGCTTGCCCTGGAGGGCAAGTTCACCGGCCATGAGGTTTTCTACATCACCGCGCCGGACACGACGAACCCGATCCCCAGCCGCGAGTTGGCCGCGCTCTACTACCCGGACGTGCCGATCCGCGGCGAGTTTGCCGGCAATGCCAGCTTTTTCGACTGTTCGAAGGCCGAGCGGCTGCTCGGCTGGCGCCACGACGACGTGGCCGATGGCGCGCGGTTGGCCGCTTCCGCCCGATCGGTTTGAACCTGCAAGGCACTTGCACGTTTGCCAGAGTCACAGCTGGGAGGATTTTCGATGAAGATCGCCATATTCGTGCTGGCCTTGCTTGGCCTGGCGACGCCCGCATTTGCGCAGGATACGCCGGACTCCGCCGTCGCCGGCACCAAACAATTCGACATGAAAGTGCTGGCCGATGGTTTTGAAGGGCCGTGGGAGATCACCTACGGCCCCGATGACTGGCTCTGGGTCACCGAGCGCACCGGCGGCAAGATCACCCGCGTCAACCCCGAGGACGGCAGCAAGAAGGTTGCCATCACGATCGACGAAGTCTCGGCCCCCGGCGGGCAGGACGGCCTCATGGGCATGGCGCTCGACCCGGGCCTTCTGCAGGGCAAGGGCAGCGACTACGTCTACGCCGCCTATACCTATGTCGACAAATCGCTGGGCGGCATTCCGTGGGTGAAGGACCCCGCGAGCCCCTACCACGATCTTTGGGTGAAGATCGTCCGGCTGACCTACGACAAGGACACCGGCACCCTGTCCGACCCGGTGGAGCTTATCGCCGGCATGCCAGGCAAGAACGACCACAATTCCGGCCGCCTGAAGTTCGGGCCGGATGGCAAGCTCTACTACACCATCGGCGACGGCGGTAAGAACCAGCTCGGCAACTGGTGCATCCCCATCGAGGCCCAGCGCCTGCCCACCGCCGAGGAAGTCGGCGCCAAGAACTGGATCGCCTATCAGGGCAAGTCGCTCCGCCTCAACCTCGACGGCTCGATCCCCGATGACAATCCGGAGCTCGGCGGCGTGAAGAGCCACGTCTTCACCTATGGGCACCGCAACGCGCAAGGCATCGACTTCGGCCCTGACGGCACCCTCTACGCCTCCGAGCAGGGGCCCAAGACCGACGATGAGGTCAATATCCTTGTTCCGGGCGGCAACTACGGATGGCCCCATATCGCCGGCTTTCAGGACGACAAGGCCTACGTCTACGCGCGCTGGGCCGACTCGACCAACCCGCCCTGCGAGCAGCTGACCTTCAGCGACATCACCATTCCGCCTTCGGTCCCCACCGAGAAAGAGACGAGCTGGAACGAGCCCTTCGTCGCTCCGATCGCGACCCTCTTCACCGTGCCCAGCGACTGGAACTTCCAGGACCCCGCCTGCAAGGGCATGGATTTCATCTGCTGGCCGACCGTCGCCGCCTCGTCGATGCAGGCCTATTTCCCGAAAGCGGGTGAGGGGATTCCCGGCTGGGAGAACTCGCTGCTCGTCACCACCCTCAAGCGCGGCTCGGTCTACCGCATCCCGCTCAGCGAAGATGGCAAGACTGTTGCCGGCCCGATCGAGCGCTACTTCCAGTCCGAGAACCGGCTGCGCGACATGGCGCTCAGTCCCGACATGAAGACGTTGTACATCGCCACCGATGTCAGCGGCCTCGTGGGCACGTTGGACGGTGGCGCCGGCAGCACGCTCGCCAACCCCGGCGCCATCCTCGTCTACACCTATACCGGCGAGGGCAGTGGCACCGCCGCAACAACCGCGGCGCCCGCGGCGGGAGACACGGCAATGGCGACCGCCGCCGCGACCGGCGAGCCCGTCACCTTCACTGCCGAGCAGGCGGCTCGCGGCAAGACCGCCTACGACGCCAACTGCGTTTCCTGCCACGGCCCGGATCTGATCAGCGCCAACTACGGTCCGCCGCTGGCCGGACAGTATTTCCAGGATAAGTGGTTCGGCCAGACCGCCGCTGCACTCTATGCGAAGGCGCACACCATGCCGCCGTCTCGTCCGAATTCATTGGGCGACGACACCTATGCCGATCTCGTGGCTTACATCCTAAGCGTCAACGGCCTCTCCGCGGGCGACACTCCGTTGCCCACCGATCCGGCGGCACTCGAGAAAGTGGTGATCCCAGCCAAGTAGCGCCGCCCCACTGCCCGGCATTGACAGCCGCGGCACAAATCGACGAGCTAACCGGGCTTCGCGACCATTGAACGCGAAGCCCGGTTCGCGTCTCGGGGGCGGAAATTGACAGACGTTGCACCGCCGCATCCGACCTTGCGCGAAGCTACGCTGGTCTGGGCGCGGATCGGGCTATTGAGCTTCGGCGGTCCCGCGGGCCAGATCGCACTCATGCACAAGGAATTGGTGGAGGATCGGCGGTGGATCGCCGAGAGCCGGTTCCTCCATGCCCTCAACTTCTGCATGCTGTTGCCCGGACCGGAGGCGCAGCAGCTCGCGACCTATATCGGCTGGCTGCTGCACGGCACCAGGGGCGGCATCATTGCCGGGACGCTGTTCGTGCTACCGGGCTTCGTCGTCATCATGGCACTGTCGGCGCTCTATGCCGCCTTCCACGAGACCAACTGGCTGGGCAGCCTTTTCTTCGGCTTCAAGGCCGCCGTGCTGGCCATTGTTATCGAGGCGGTCATCCGCGTGGGTCGCCGCGCTTTGAAGAACGAGGTGATGCTCGGCATCGCCGCCCTGGCGTTTGTCTGCCTCTTCGCCTTCAACGTGCCGTTCCCCATCGTTGTCCTCGCCGCCGGGCTCGTGGGTTATGTCGGCACCCGGCTGAACCCGGCGATCTTCGCCTCCGGCGGACACAAGGCCGCCACCCCTGATCTGCCGTCGGTGGTCGGCGACAACTTCGCCGAGACTCGTCCGTCACTCCCGCGATCGCTGGGGGTCGCGACTGCATGGATTGTGCTCTGGGTCGTGCCGCTGATCCTCATCCTTCCGGCCCTGGGCTGGGGCAGCACATTCGCCGCGCTCTGGGCCTTTTTCTCGCAGATGGCGGTGGTCACTTTCGGCGGCGCCTATGCGGTCCTGGCCTATGTGGCGCAGCAGGCGGTGCAGAATTTCGGCTGGCTGCAGCCGGGCGAAATGGTCGACGGCCTCGCGCTTGCCGAGACCACCCCCGGGCCGCTGGTCCTGGTGCTGAGCTTCGTCGGCTTCGTTGCCGCCCATCGCGATCCGGTCGGCCTCGACCCGATGCTCGCCGGCCTACTGGGTGGCACACTGACCGCCTGGGTCACCTTCGTGCCCTGTTTCCTCTGGATCTTTCTCGGCGCGCCCTACATCGAGCGGTTGCGGTCAAATTCGGCGCTGTCGGGTGCCCTGAGCGCCATCACCGCCGCCGTTGTCGGGGTGATCCTCAACCTCGCCATCTGGTTCGGCCTCCACGTCCTTTTCCGCGAGGTCGGTACGTTCCGGGCCGGACCGGTCACCATCGCCAGCCCGGTATGGACGTCCATCAACTGGATCGCCGTCGCCCTCAGCCTCCTCGCCGTGCTCTGCCTCTTCCGCCTGAAGCTCGACATCCTCCAGACGCTCGCGATCTGCGGCGCGTTCGGCCTGCTGGCCATGCTGCTGCCTGCTTAGGCAGGCCGGCTGAGGAGGAGGAAAATGGTGCTGCAAGAGAGGATTGAACTCTCGACCTCTCCCTTACCAAGGGAGTGCTCTACCACTGAGCTACTGCAGCATACCGGGCAGGGCGCGGGGCGCCTTGCGAACGCCGCGTCTACTGCCACAAGCGGCATGCTCGACGCAAGGCCAAAAAACGCCTAACCAGTGGAGCTCGACCGGGCTCTCCGATTGGTTAACGTTTTGATGTCAAAATCCGACGAAGCCAAGCTGCGCGAGCAAAGATTGGCCGCAAAGCTCCGGGAAAACCTCAAGCGCCGCAAGGCACAGGCCCGGGCGCGGTCGGAAAGCGACGCGCACGCGCCGCAGGTAGCTGCCAAGCCGCGCGGGGGCGGCGGGCGGAACGACGCAACATAGGAGCGGCCGGTTCCGGCGCTCCGCTTCCAGGGTCTCTTCATGGATCGCATTCGATTGGTCGGCGGCAACGAGCTTCGGGGAGAAATCCCGATCTCGGGCGCCAAGAACGCTGCTTTGCCGCTGATGATCGCCTCGCTGCTGACCAAGGATCCGCTGGTGCTTGAAAACGTGCCGCGGCTGGCCGACGTCAAGCAGCTCGAGCGCATCCTCGAAAATCACGGCGTCGATATCGCCGTGCACGGCCGCAAGGCGGCGAGCGATCTTGCCGGGCAGCGCATGACCCTCACCGCCGGCGAAATCGTCGACACCACCGCGCCTTACGAACTGGTTTCCACCATGCGGGCGAGCTTCTGGGTCATCGGCCCGCTGCTGGCTCGAGCGCATGAAGCCCGCGTCTCGCTGCCGGGCGGCTGCGCTATCGGCACCCGGCCGGTCGACCTTTTCCTCTACGGGCTCAAGGAATTGGGCGCCGAGATCGACATCGACGAAGGCTACGTCGTCGCCCGCGCGCCGAAAGGCGGCCTTCGTGGCGCCAGGATCACCTTCCCCAAGGTCACCGTCGGCGCCACGCACGTCATCATGATGGCCGCGACGCTCGCCAGAGGCACGACCGTTATCGAAAATGCGGCCATGGAGCCCGAGGTGACCGATGTCGCCGAGTGCCTGGTCAAGATGGGGGCCAGAATCTCCGGCATCGGCACCCGCACCCTCACCATCGAGGGTGTTGACGAGCTGCACGGGGCAACCCACGAGGTCGTGCCCGACCGCATCGAGACCGGCACCTATGCCATGGCCGCAGCCATGGCCGGCGGCGACGTGCTGCTCCGCAACGCCCGTCCGCAGCATTTGCAGGCGGCACTGGACGTGCTCGGCCAGGCCGGCGTTCATGTCACGGCCGAGCCGACCGGCATCCGGGTGGCGCGCAACGGCAACGGCATCCTGGCCGTCGACGTCGAAACCGACCCCTTTCCGGGCTTCCCCACCGATCTTCAGGCCCAGTTCATGGCACTGATGACCATGGCCAATGGCGTGTCGCGCATCCGCGAGACCATCTTCGAGAACCGCTACATGCACGTGGCCGAGCTCGCCCGCTTCGGCGCCGACATCAGGGTCGACGGCCAGGTGGCAACCGTGACGGGCGTCCCGGCCCTCAAGGGTGCCCAGGTGATGGCCACCGACCTCCGTGCCTCGGTTTCCCTGGTGATCGCCGGCCTCGCGGCCCGTGGCGAAACCATGGTCAACCGCATCTACCACCTCGACCGCGGCTTCGAGCGCCTCGAAGACAAGCTCGGCCGCTGCGGCGCCCAGATCGAGCGGGTGACGGGGTAGGGATCGGGTGAAGGGACCCGTTGCCGTTCCGGTAACAAACTTGTAGATCGGCGGGCGAGCGCCCATGTCATGCGGCAACAACGAACCTCTTGTCCGGAAACCGCATCCAAATGACCGATCTCAAGCTGCTCGCGCTTGATAGTGAAGACCTCGAAGTGATTTCAGCCACCACGCAGGACGCTGTCGTCCGCGTCGGCGACATGGGCTATGCCCAGGGCGACAAGCGCTTTGCCCTGTTGATGAACCGCTACGCCTGGGAAGAGGGCGGCAAGAAGGGCCAGCGCAAGCGCGCCGCGCTGCATTTCGACAGGGTCGACGCAGTCAAGTGCGCCGGCATCAACCTCGAGGCCCGCGACGGGGTGCTGGAACTGCTCGCCATCCGTTTCAACGTCGCCGACGACCCGGCGGGGACCGTGGAACTCGATTTTGCCGGTGGCGGCACGGTCCGTTTGACCGTCGAGTGCC
>DATCRS010000342.1:0-9819 GCA_036568845.1 Devosia sp.
TCACCGACGAGGAGGGCACCACCCGCGACGTCAAGGAAGTGCCGCTAGACCTCGGCGGCCAGCTGGTGGTTCTCGTCGACATGGCGGGGCTCAGGGAAACTGAGAGCAAGGCGGAGGCAGAGGGGGTACGGCGCGCTCGCGCCGAAATCGAGCTCGCCGATCTGGTGCTTTGGCTGCACCCAGCCGATGTGCCGCCGGATAACACGATTCCCGGAGATGCCTGGCGCGTGACCACGAAGTCCGACCTTGGGGTTCGCGGAACGGGACGGCACGTCTCGGTGGTGACTGGCGAAGGCGTTGGCGCGCTGCTCGATGCCATTCGAAAGCAGGCCGCAGCGCGGATCGGCGCCGAGGCGCCACTTGTCAGCCGCGAGCGGGATCGTCTGGCACTGGAGGCGGCGGCCGGTGCAGTTGGTCATGCCATGGACGACTTCGGCAATGAAGAGCTGATGGCCGAGTGGCTGCGCCACGCCTCGCACGCCTTGGAACGGTTGCTGGGCCGGATGGATGCGGAAGCCGTGCTGGATCGACTCTTTCTGGCCTTCTGCATCGGAAAGTAGTATGGCCTGCGGCCTGCCGGCGAGAAGCGGCGGCAAAGGGTCGCTGACCCCCGATTCACGTGAAACACTCGAAGGTGCCATGACTGATTTCGGCGTCATCATCGTTGGCGGTGGGCATGCGGGCAGCGAAGCGGCTGCGGCCGCAGCGCGGGCGGGCGTGCCGACGGCCCTGGTGACGCACAAGTTCGCGACGATTGGCGAAATGAGCTGCAATCCGGCGATCGGAGGCCTTGGCAAAGGTCATCTGGTTCGGGAGATCGACGCGCTCGATGGGCTGATGGGCCGTGTCGCCGACGCGGCTGGCATCCAGTTCCGGGTGCTCAATCGCCGCAAGGGTCCCGCCGTGCGCGGGCCCCGCGCCCAGGCCGATCGCAAACTCTACAAGCAGGCCATGCAGGCCGCGATCCTCGCGCAGTCGAACCTCGAGGTGATCGAGGGCGAGGTCGATGACCTGGTCGTCGAGAACGGTCGCGTCACCGGCGTTGTGCTCCTCGATGGCCGCCGGATCGGCGCCAAGGCCGTGGTGCTGACCACGGGAACGTTCCTCCGCGGGCTGATCCATCGCGGCGAGGAGACGGTTCCGGCCGGCCGCATGGGCGAGAAGCCGGTGCTCGGCTTGTCCACCCGGCTTGAAGCGCTGGGCCTTCAGCTGGGGCGGCTGAAGACCGGCACCCCGGCGCGGCTCAATGGAAAGTCTATCGACTTCAGCGGCTTGGAAGAGCAGCCCGGCGATGACGTGCCTGAGCCTTTCTCGATGCTGACGGCCGAGATCACGACGCCGCAGGTGAGCTGCTTCATCACCCGGACGACGGCCGAGACGCACAAGATCATCGCCGACAACATCCATCGCTCGGCGATGTATTCGGGGCGCATCAAGAGCCGGGGGCCGCGCTATTGCCCCTCGATCGAAGACAAGATCGTCCGCTTCGCCGATCGCGACAGCCACCAGATCTTCCTCGAGCCCGAGGGATTGGACGACGACACGGTCTATCCCAACGGTCTTTCGACCTCACTGCCCGCCGAGGTGCAGGAGGCTTTCCTCAAGTCCATGCCGGGGCTCGAGAATGTCGAGATCATCCGGCCGGGCTATGCCATCGAGTACGACTATGTCGACCCGCGGGAACTGAAGTCTTCGCTGGAGATGAAGCGCCTGCCGGGGCTTTACCTCGCGGGCCAGATCAACGGCACGACGGGTTATGAAGAGGCCGGCGCACAGGGCATCCTGGCCGGCGCCAATGCCGGGCTTGCGGCGAAAGGGGAGGATCCGATCGTCCTCTCCCGAACCGAGAGCTACCTGGGCGTGATGATCGACGACCTGGTCACGCGTGGCGTGAGCGAACCCTACCGCATGTTCACCTCGCGCGCCGAGTTCCGGCTGCATCTTCGCGCCGACAATGCCGACCAGCGGCTTTCGCCCGTTGGCATCGAGCGCGGAATCCTCGGTGAGGAGCGGCGCGAGCGGTTCGAGGCCAAGCAGGTGTCGCTGGCTGCCGGACGTAAGCTGTTGAATTCGCTCAAGACATCGCCGACTGTGGCCCGCAAGGCAGGTATCGCCGTGAACGCGGATGGCAACGAGCGTTCCGCTTTCGAGATCCTGAGCTATCCCGATGTCGCGGCGGACGACGTCGCGCGAATCTGGCCGGAGATCGGTGCGATCGAGCGGACGATCCTCGAGCAGCTCACCATCGACGCACAGTATGCAGTTTATCTCGATCGGCAGAAGGCCGATATCGAAGCGGTGAAGCGGGACGAAGGCCGGGAAATCCCGGATTGGCTGGACTACGACGCGCTCCCGGGCCTGTCGATTGAGGTTCGCCAGAAGCTAAAGACCGCTCGTCCGGCGACGTTGGCCCAGGCGCAGGCCATCGACGGCGTGACCCCTGCCGCCGTCACCCTGCTGCTTTCTGTGGTTCGACGCGGCTCCATGCGCAGGGCAAGCTGAGTGCCGTCGTCGCAAGCCATTGAAACGGCAAGACAATATGCGAGATGGCTGAGTCGAAGCGAGCAAGAGGTCGCGGCTGACCTGGAATCGTTTGCTGCGTTGCTGGCCAAATGGCAGCGTGTACAGAATCTTGTTTCACGTGAAACACTGACCGATGTTTGGCGACGTCATATCGCAGACAGCCTCCAGGTGCTGCGCCTTGTCCGTGCACAAGATAACGTGATTCTCGACATTGGCAGCGGCGGTGGCATGCCGGCACTGCCCATGGCGATTGGGTCGAAGGGCGTGGATCGCCGCTTTATCCTCGTTGAGCCCAACGGTCGAAAGGTGAGCTTTCTCAGGACCGTAGCGCGTGAGCTAGACTTGGCAGTGAGCGTACTCGATAAGCGAAGCGACGAAATTGATTCACGTGAAACACCCATACCGGACGTGATCACCTCGCGGGCACTGGCCCCGCTGCCGCAGCTCTGCGCCATGGCGGCGCCATTCTTTGGGGCGAAAACCCGGGCCATATTTCATAAGGGGCGGGAACATGTTGAAGAACTGGCGGAAGCGGGTGCGCTCTGGCACTATGACGTGGTAATACACAAGAGCGACACGGACCCACAGGGCGTGCTCCTAGAGCTCAGTAACTTGAGCTTGAAAAACAGGTAGTTAGCGGCAACACCGGGAGGCCTCACCGTGGCTCCTCGCATCCTTACCCTCGCCAATCAAAAGGGCGGGGTGGGCAAGACCACCACTGCAATCAACCTCGCCACCGCGCTCGCCGCCATCGGCGAACGCGTGCTGATCATCGACCTCGACCCGCAGGGCAATGCCTCGACCGGCCTCGGCATCGACCGCACGGCGCGCGATGTGTCGAGTTACGACCTGATGGTCGGCGAGGCCGGCATCACGCGGGCCGCGATTATGACCAGCGTGCCCAATGTGGCGATTGTCCCGTCGACGCTCGACCTGCTTGGCGTCGAACTCACCATCGCGCAAAGCGCCGATCGCGCCTTCCGGCTGCGCGAGGCGCTCAGGGCCGTCGACCAGCTGCGCATTGCCGAGCGGCCGGTGACATACGTGCTGATCGACTGCCCGCCGTCGCTCAACCTTCTCACCATTAACGCCCTGGTGGCAGCAGATGCGGTCCTGGTGCCGCTGCAGTGCGAATTCTTCGCCCTTGAGGGGTTGAGCCAACTGCTTCAGACCATTGAGCAAATTCGTTCGACTCTGAACCCGCGCCTCTCCATTCAGGGGGTGGTGATGACCATGTTCGACCGGCGCAACAACCTCTCTGAGCAGGTTCTGGCCGATGTGCGCAGCGAGATGGGCGATCTCGTCTACGAGACGGTGATTCCCCGCAATGTGCGTCTCAGCGAAGCGCCGTCCTACGGTAAGCCGGCGCTGCTATACGACCTCAAATGCGCCGGCAGCCAGGCCTATCTGCGCCTCGCGACTGAGGTGATTCGCCGTGAGCGCCGGCTGGTGGCCGCTTGAGGGGAGCGATAAGGGATATGCAAATGAACGAGAAACCCTCCCGCCTCGGCCGCGGCCTCGCAGCGCTGATCGGCGACATGACCCCGATCGAATCGGCCAGACTCGCCGAAACCGGCGGGCAGAAGCGCCTGCCGGTCGAGTTCATCATCGCCAACCGTGCCAATCCGCGCCGCGATTTCGATCCTGACCAGCTCGAAGAGCTGACGAGCTCGATCCGCGAGAAGGGCGTGATGCAGCCGCTGCTGGTGCGGCCGACCGAGGATCCCAACATCTTCGAGATCATCGCCGGGGAGCGCCGCTGGCGCGCCTCGCAACGCGCCGGGCTGCATGACGTGCCGGTGATCATCCGCGAGGTCGACGATAAGGAAGCGCTCGAGCTCGCCATCATCGAGAACGTGCAGCGCGTCGATCTCAATCCGCTGGAAGAGGCGCAGGGATACGGCCAGCTGATCGACCAGTTCGACTATACCCAGCAGGATCTGGCGCAGGTGATCGGCAAGAGCCGGTCTCACGTTGCCAACACCTTGCGATTGCTGAAACTTCCACAGGACGTGCGCGACATGCTGGCACGTGGGGAGCTGACCGCCGGCCATGCGCGTACTCTGATCACGGTCGACGACCCCGCCGCCCTGGCGCGGCAGATCGTGGTCGATGGCCTGTCGGTTCGCGAAGCCGAGGCCCTGAGCCAACAGCGCCCCGCACCCGAGCGCAAGGCGCCGCGGCAGCCGGAAGAGCGTGACGCGGACACGCTGGCTCTGGAAAAGCGGCTCTCCGACGCTCTCGGCCTCAATGTCTCGATTGCCCATGGCGAACGCGGCGGCCGGCTGGAGATCCGCTACAAGACGCTGGAACAGCTCGACGGCGTTTGCGCCCGGCTCACCGGCTATAACAACTAGCCTGTGATTTGCGGGGATTGTGGGGAGCGTTTCACGTGAAACGCTAGCGTTCGGCCGCCATCATGCAGACGGCGAGCAGAGCGCGGCGGACCACCATTTCCTGCAGCTCATAGCGCTTGCGCGAATCGGCGCTCGCCGTGTGCAGACGCTCGGCGGCGGCGGCAATGGCGTCGTCCGTCCAGAGCCTAACTTGCTGGAGCAGCACGCTCTTCCGTGAGAAGTGTGGCCTCGGCCGAGCCCCGTCCAGCACCTCCGACGGCGACTTGCCAAGGTCGACTTCAGCGCGCCACCGGCGAAGGGTGGCGAAATGCAGCTGCGCCGAGCTCAGCAATTGCTGCGGGTTTATGGCAGCGGCTAGGGCGCGGTTCAGCGCTTCCTCAAGCCGTGCGGCGTGGCCGGTGCCCATGGCGTCGATCACCTCGTCGAGCACCAGCGCAGCGTTGTCGGCGCAGAGCGCTAGAACATCGTGGCGCGTCAGCAGCTTGGTCTCGGCCGAAAAGAGAACCAGTTTCTCCAACTCTCGCCGCGTCACCTCGCGGTCATTGCCGAGATTGTCGCGCAAAGTGGTGGCAACATCCGGCTCGGCGCGGATACCGTGCTTGGCGAAAGTGTCGTTGATGAGCTTCAGGAGGGTTTCGTCGCTGTCGGGATAGCAGGGCAGGGCGCGGCCCATGGCTTTGCTTTCGACCAGCGCCCGCAGCGCATCCTTGGGTGCCAAGTTGCCGGCCTCCAGCACGATCGCCGCGCCGGCGGGGTCGTCCAGCAGCTCGGTCAGCACCATCACCAGCGCCTTGCCGGCATTGCGGACCCGCACCACCCGCTTGTCGCCGAACAGCGAAGCGGTCTTCGCTTCCACGGCCAGTCGTCCGGGCTCGCCGTCGAGTTCGTTGCCTTCCAGCGTGACCAAATTCATGCCGCCGGCATCGGCACCGCCGAATTGTCGCACCAGCCGGTGTGCGCTTTCGCGCACCAGCCCGGCATCCGGGCCATAGACCAGGAACACGCCCTCGGAAATGTCAGGACGAAGCAGGAAGCGCTCGACCTCGTGGGCCTTGAGCGCGCTCATTGCACCGGAACGGGCGTCGCCAGCTTGCCCAGAATGGCGAGCCGCAACCCCTCGGCGACCTCCCTGGCGGCGCGCTCCTGCGCCTCATTGGCGGCTTCGGTGTCGGCGAGCACCTGGCCGACCGTCGCATATTGCGCCGTCGCGCTGCGGGAGCCGGAAAAGATCTCGCGGCCGTCGGCCGTGGTCAGCACTGCGGTGCCGGTGACGGTCACCTGCGACTGCGTCGCCGGCTTGGTGATGGTGGTTGTGGTGAGGCCGGCGCCGCTCGTCGAGGTGCTCACCGTGAGGCGCGGCGCGTCGGGGCTCTGGCTGCGGCCGAAGCGCAGCACGAACTCCTGGTAGATGATCTGCTCGAGCCGCGAAGCCGGCCTGGCATAACTGAGTTCCATCCGCTCATTGGCGATGCCGTGCTCGCCATAGACGGGGCGGAAGCCGGAGCAGCCGGCGAGCACCATCGTGCCCGAAAGCGCCAGTGCGATCAGTCCCTTACGCGCGAGCGCGCTAAACGACGACATTGACGATCCTGTTGGGGACGATGATCACCTTCTTGGGCGCCTTGCCCTCCAGCATGCGGGCAACCGGCTCCAGTGACAAGGCCTCGCGCTCCGCCAATCCACGGTCGGCATCGACGGGAAGGGTGAGCTGGCCGCGGAGCTTGCCGTTGACCTGCACCGCCACCACGACGGTCGAATCGACGAGATAGGAGGGGTCGACACTCGGCCAGGGCGCATCGGTCACCATGCCCTGCTGGCCCAGCTCGGCCCAGCAGGTTTCCGCCAGATGCGGCATCATCGGCGCGACCAGTTGCACCAGCCGCAGCACGCCTTCGCGCAGTGCCGCGATCTGCGCGGCCGAAGCGCCGGCCTCCAGCGACTGCTGGAACTTGGCCAGTGCATTGGAGAGCTCGTAGATCTGCGCGACGGCGCGGTTGAAGCGCAAGCCCTCGATGTCCTCGCCGACATTCTGCACGGCGCGGTGCGCCACCTTCAGCAGTTCCTCGACGCCCGCGTCGCCCTCACCCTTAAGAATGGCCCCGACATCGGCGGCCAGGTCCTTATACTCCTGGACGATCTTCCAGACGCGCTGCAGGAAGCGGCTGGCGCCTTCGATGCCGGCCTCGGTCCACTGCACGTCGCGTTCCGGCGGTGAATCGGAGAGCATGAACCAGCGCGCCGTGTCGGCGCCATAGGTCGAGACGATCTCGTCGGGATCGACCACGTTCTTCTTGGATTTGCTCATCTTTTCGATCGAGCCGATCTCGATCGGGGCGCCGGTCTCGCGGTGCTTCGCCGTGCGCCCGGCTTCCCCGGAAACGATCTCCACCTCCGAGGGCGAGATCCACTCGCCATTGGCGCGATAGGTCTCGTGCACGACCATGCCCTGGGTGAAGAGTCCCTTGAAGGGCTCGTCCATGCCCAGGTGGCCGGTCTTCTTCATCGCGCGGGCGAAGAAGCGCGAGTAGAGCAGATGCAGGATCGCGTGCTCGACGCCGCCGATATACTGGTCCACCGGCAGCCAGGCATTGGCCACGGACGGCACCGTCGGTTCGGCCGCCTTGGGATCGGTGAAACGCGCGAAATACCAGGACGAGTCGACAAAGGTATCCATCGTGTCCGTCTCGCGCACCGCCGGACCGGCGCATTTCGGGCAATTGGTGTGCTTCCAGGTCGGATGGTGGTCGAGCGCGTTGCCGGGCTTGTCGACCGGGATGTCGTCAGGCAGCCGTACCGGCAGGTCCTTTTTCGGCACCGGCACGGTGCCGCAGACCTCGCAGTGGATCACCGGGATCGGGCAGCCCCAGTAGCGCTGGCGCGAAATGCCCCAATCGCGCAGGCGGTAATTCACCTCCACGGTGCCCTGCTTGCGGTTGTCCACCGCGCGATTGCCAAAGTAGTCGGCGATCTTGCGCTTGGCCTCGTCGATCGTCAGCCCATCGAGGAAATCCGAATGGTAGATGCGGCCGGGGCCCGAATAGGCCTCGCCATCGAGCGCAAAGGTCTGCGCGTCGGCGTCTGGCGGCAGCACCACGGGGATGATCGGCAGGCCGTAGCGGCTGGCGAATTCGTAGTCGCGCTGGTCGTGCGCCGGACAGCCGAAAATGGCGCCCGTGCCATAGTCCATCAGCACGAAGTTGGCGACATAGACCGGCAGCGTCTCGCCGTCCTTGACCGGATGCTTGACGGAGAGGCCGGTGAAAACGCCCAGCTTTTCGGCCTTGTCCAGCGTTTCGGTCGCCGTGCCGTGCCGGCGCGTCTCGGCGACGAACTCGGCGATCGCCGAGTCCTTCGCCGCCAGCTCGGCCGTCAGCGGGTGGTCGGCCGAGAGCGCGATGAAGCTGGCGCCGAAGATCGTGTCCGGCCGCGTGGTGAAGACCTCGATGCTGGTGGCCGTCGTCTTCTCGCTCGGCACCATCTCGAACAGCAGGCGCAGGCCTTCGGACTTGCCGATCCAGTTGCGCTGCATGACGCGCACCTTTTCCGGCCAGCGGTCGAGGCGGTCGAGCGCGTCCAGCAGGTCCTCGGCATAGTCCGAGACCTTCAGGAACCACTGCGTCAGCTCGCGCTGCTCCACCACGGCGCCCGAACGCCAGCCCCTGCCGTCGATCACCTGCTCGTTGGCGAGCACGGTCATGTCGACGGGGTCCCAGTTCACCTTCGACTTCTTGCGCGCCACCAGGCCCGCTTCCAGGAAGTCCAGGAACAGCTTCTGCTGCTGGGCATAATATTCGACGTCGCAGGTGGCGAACTCGCGCGACCAGTCGATGGCGAGGCCGATCGCCTTCATCTGCTTTCGCATCGCCGCGATATTCGCGTAGGTCCAGTCCTTGGCCGGCACCTTGTTCTGCATCGCGGCATTTTCGGCCGGCAGGCCGAAGGCGTCCCAGCCCATCGGGTGCAGCACGTTCATGCCGCGGGCGCGCTTGTAGCGAGCCAGCACATCGCCCATCGTGTAGTTGCGGACGTGGCCCATATGGATGCGCCCCGAGGGGTAGGGGAACATCTCGAGGACGTAGTAGCGCTCGCGGCTGTCGTCATTGCTCACGACAAAGCTCTGGCGATCTTCCCACTGCTTCTGCCAGCGGGGCTCTTCCACGCGCGGATTGTAGCGCTCGATGGTCCTGGTCACGTTACGGTCTCTCAGACGCAGACGATTGCGTTTCGGGGGGATTTTGGTTAGCCCGGACCATCATCAGAAAAGCCAATTGTGGTCAACTGAAAGCAGGGCATGAGCGCGCTTCCCGCCAATGCCGCCGAGCGGCTCGAAATCATCCGGCAGCGCATCGAGCGCGCCCGCCGCCGCTTCGGCCCGCCGCCCGAACGGGTGGAGCTCATCGCGGTCAGCAAGACCTTCTCGGCCGACGAGATCCGGCCCTTCCTCGATGCCGGCCAGCGGATGTTCGGGGAGAACCGGGTGCGGGAAGCCAAGGCCAAATGGCCCGAGCTCCGGGCCTCCTATGACGGCATAGAATTGCATCTCATCGGTCCCTTGCAGACCAACAAGGCGCGCGAGGCGGTAGCGCTGTTCGACGTCATCCAGACCGTCGACCGCGACAAACTGGCCGGCGTGTTACGCGACGAATTTGAACGGGCAGACAAGGCCTTGCCCGTTTACGTTCAAGTCAATATCGGGCTCGAGCCGCAGAAGGCCGGCATCGCGCCCAACGAGACCTCGGCCTTCGTTCGCCGCTGCCGCGAGGTGCACGGGCTAAACGTGGTCGGCCTCATGTGTATCCCTCCCGATGGCAGGCCGCCCGGCGGCTATTTCGCTCACCTCGCCACGCTCGCCCGCGAGGCCGGGGTGCAAAACCTCTCCATGGGCATGAGCGGCGACTTCGAAACCGCGATCGCCATGGGCGCCACCCATGTCCGCGTC
>DATCRS010000343.1:0-4560 GCA_036568845.1 Devosia sp.
GCGGCGGGCGTAGCACAGAGCGCGCCCAGCAAGACGATCAGAAGACGACGACGCAAAGACATGCCCCCGAACTACCGGACCGGGTTCGTTGCGAACCAGCCCACCAGATGATCGATCAGCGCCCGCACTTTGCCTGCGAGATGACGGCGATGCGGATAGACCGCCTGCAGGATGGGCCCGTCCGTCATCTGCTTTTCCAAGACCGGCACCAGCTTCCCGGCGGCGATCAACGGATCGGCGAGGTAGGCCGGAACTACGGCAAAGCCAAGGCCGGCGAGGGCCGCCTGCATCGCCGCCACCGGCGAATTGACCCGCACCGGCCCGGCAATATGCACCGAGATCGGTTTGCCGCTCTCGACGAAGCGCCAGTTGGTGTGGCCCGACATGTTGGTGTCGATGACGCAGGGCATGCCGCGCAGGTCATCGGGCGATTTGGGCTTGCCGTGCTTGGCGATGAGCTCAGGCGAACCGCAGATCAAGTGCTTGATGTCGGAAATCTTGCGCGCGATCAGCGAGGAGTCGGTCATCATCGAAACCCGCAGCGCCACGTCGATCCCCTCTTCGACGAGGTCGACATAACGGTCCTCGAGCCGCAGGTCGACGCTGATCAGCGGGTTCTTGGCCATGAAGGCGAAGATCGCCGGCGCCAGCGTGGTTTCGCCCAGATTGCGCGGCGCCGAGATGCGGACGAGCCCGCGCGGCTCGGCGGTCTGGTCCGATATTGTGGCATCGAGGTCGTCGAGCTGCTGCAGGAGCTGGCTCGCCTCGCGGTAATAGGCCTCGCCGGCCTCGGTAAGGCTGAGCTTTCGCGTCGTGCGGTTCATGAGGCGCACGCCGAGATAATCCTCGAGATCGGTGACATATTTCGAAAGCAGCGCCTTGGAGCGGCCGTGCTGCCGCGCCGCCGAGGAAAATCCACCGGCATCGAAGACTTGAACGAAGGCGCGGATGCGGGCGAGGTCCTGGGTCATGGCGCTCTCCAAGGCGAAACCGGCGCAGCGGGTGGCGCGTTGCGGCCCGCCAACCGTGGCATAACTCAACAGCAAAGATCGAACAATCTCGCCCCTTGGTCTCACGAGGATTAACGATAGGATGGCCCGGCAGTCGCAAACCACGGGAGAGGCAGGTATTTTCGGCGCGATGTCCAAAACCGCATCCCGTTCGACGCTCTATCGGCTGATCGAGGCCGGCCAGCTCACCCACAAGGTGCTGCTGACGCCTTTGGTCGAACGTGGACTCGAACCGGGCGACGACGCCGTGCTGTTCATGCTGCGCGACCGGCTGGGTGCGTCCGAGGAAGAGCTCGCAGCCGAGATCGGCATCAGCTTCGAGGCGCTGGAGCCGCGGCTCGCGCGCCTGGTGGAACGCGACCTCGTGGCCCGTCAGGCAACCGGCCCGGAACTGGTCCCCGGCCTCGCCCTCACCGAACGCGGCGAGCGCATCCGCGAGGTGCTGGAGCATGCCTGGCTCGAGCTCGAAGAAGCGCTCCTGGGCGAGCTCGGCGACAAGGAACGCAAGAAGCTGCGCAAGCAGCTGGCGCGCTTCGTGGAACTGCTGCGGCCGCTGTAGGGGGGCCCTCCACTGGGTCGTCATTCCCGCGAAGGCGGGAATGACACCGGTGGGCGCGGCCCAGTTCGCGCACCCCCATCGGAACTTTTCAAAATCATCCGTTCGGATGACGCGGGCGGCTCTCCCGGGCCGTATCGATGGCGGCACGTGGGGCGCTTACGCCGGACCGCCAGGGCGCGGCCGGTCATAAAAGGACTGATGACTATGAAGACCACCATCTTTGCCACCCTCGTGGCCCTTCCCCTCCTCCTTGCCGCCACCGGCGAGAGCTTTGCCTGGAGCAAGAGCTTCGCGGGCACTCGCGATCAGGTGCGTTCTGCATGCGCCGCCGTTGGCGGCGCCCTGCTGGACGGCCAGGGCGCTACCCATTGCTTCAACAACAAGAACGGTACGGCCGTCTCCTGTTACGACGACGGCAAATGCGACGGTAGCGGGCCCGGCCCGCAGCCCCGCGTCCAAGTGGGTATGATCGCCCTCGACGTGATCCTCGGTGCTGCTGCCAAGGCCAAGCCGAAGACCTATCAGGTGCCGGAATCGCTGACCTCGGGCGGCAATGACGGCGCCCCGGCGCCCAGCAAGATGGGCAGTGACCCCACCGGCGGCTGGAGCGGCCATATCGGCCATGCCTCGGGCGGCGGCGAGATCTTCATCCACTCGACCCACTGACCCCGAGGCAGGCGGCGCACCGCGGGGCGAGCTTTTCGCCGAACCGCGACCTTCCCAGCCGCATCCACCATTCGGTGGATGCGGCGCCCCAGACCTGTCGGCATACCAACCTCACGTTCCGGCGCGACATCGCTGCCGGACAACATCAGAAGGACCAACCATGAGCACTATGACCATGACGGCGGCCTCTGCCGCCCCCACCCCCGACTATGCCGCGATCAAGACCAAGCAGCAGGCTGCCTGGCGTCGGGCGACTACGCCATCGTCGGCACGACGTTGCAGATCGTCGGCGAACAGCTCTGCGAGAGCATCGACCTCAAGCCCGGTTCCAAAGTCCTCGACGTCGCCGCCGGCAATGGCAACGCCACGCTCGCCGCTGCCCGCCGCTTCTGCGAGGTGACCTCGACGGACTATGTCGAAACCTTGCTCGCCAAGGGCCGCCGCCGTGCCGAGGCCGAAAACCTCGAAGTCACCTTCGCCATCGCCGATGTCGAGGCCCTGCCCTACCACGACGGCAGCTTTGACTATGTGCTCTCGACCTTCGGCGTGATGTTCGCACCGCACCATGAGCAGTCGGCGGCCGAAATGCTGCGCGTCTGCCGCAGGGGCGGCCGCATCGGCATGGCCAACTGGACCCCGGCAAGCTTTATCGGCCAGGTGTTCAAGACGCTGGGCAAGCACGTCGCGCCGCCCGCCGGCGTCCGCTCGCCGGCACTCTGGGGCGACAAGCAGCATCTCGAGACGCTGTTCGCCGGCCACCGGGTGGAGGTGATCGAGCGGGTGTTCAACTTCCGCTACCGCTCGGGCCAGCATTTCCTCGACGTGTTCCGGACCTATTACGGCCCGGTGCACAAGGCCTTCCTCGCCCTCGACGAGGCCGGCCGCGAGGCGCTGCAGCGGGAACTGACGACGCTGCTGGAAAGCTTCAACGAGGCGACCGACGGCACGCTGCTGATCCCCTCGGCCTATGCCGAAGTGATCGTCCACAGGACCTGACGGTACCGGCGCGGGCAGTTGAGAAATCCCGCGCCCCTCTCTTGCTCGGCTAAGGACTTAGCAAGGGCTAAGTCCAAGGCCTCGCTTTCTCTCCCGCAGGGGGAGAGAGGGTGCTGGGGCTCGATCTCTCAAACTTCTCCCCCCTTGCGGGGGAGAAAGCGATTTCTTGGGTTTAGGCCGAGCTCTCTTCGCGAGGACTAAGCCCTAGAAATCGCAAGAGAGGGGCGTGGGATAGCTGACGAGCGCGCCGCGGTTCGCCTACCCAGCCACCCGGCGGGTGCGCCGGTCGATCAGCATGGTCGCGGTGATGGCGACAAAGGCAAAGACCACCATGCCGAGCGAGAGGAGATGGGCGCTACCCCACTCGAGGCGTTCGACATAGTCGTAGATGGCGATCGAGAGCACCTTGGTCTGGCCGGGGATGTTGCCGCCGATCATCAGCACCACGCCGAACTCGCCGATCGTGTGCGCGAAGGCCAGCACCGCGCCGGTGAGATAGCCGGCCCGCGCCAGCGGCAGTTCGACACGCCAGAACGTCTGCCAGACATCGGCGCCGAGCGTCGCAGCGGCCTCCAGCGGATCCTCGCCGATGGCCTCGAAGGCGTTGCGCAAGGGCTGCACCATGAAAGGCAGCGAGAAGATCACCGAGCCGATGACGAGGCCCGGAAACGAAAACGCCAGCGTCCGCGCGCCCCACAGACTCGCCACCACGCCGCCTGGCCCGTTCGGCCCGAGCGCGATGAGAAGATAGAAGCCGAGCACCGTCGGGGGCAGCACCAGCGGCAGCGCCACGACCGCCGCCACCGCCTCCTTCCACGGGGCACGCGAGCGCGCCAGCCACCAGGCGATCGGCGTGCCGAGAACGAGGAGAATGGCGGTGACGACGCTCGCCAGCGTCAGGGTGAGCGCGACCGCCTGCCCGATCTCGCCGCCGTTCAGCATGTGGTGCTAGTGGGTGTCGTAGCCATATTTTTCGATGATGGCCTTGCCTTCGTCGCTCCGCAAGAAGTCCAGAAAGGCTTTGGCCGCCGGCTCGTTCTCTCCCGGCTTCAGCAGCACGGCATCCTGCAGGATGGGCGAGTAGAGCTCGTCCGGAACGATCCAGACCTGCCCCGCAGGCTTGTCGAGCACCTGGCTCAGCGCCACGAAGCCCAGCTCGGCGTTACCGCTGTCGATGAACTGCAGTGCCTGGCTGATGTTCTCGCCGGTGACCTGCTTGGACGCAATGGCCTCGGCGAGGCCGATTTTCCCGAGGGCCTCGAGCGCCGCGGCGCCGTAGGGCGCCGTCTTGGGGTCGGCGATGGCGATGTGCTGGAACTCACCGGCCCT
>DATCRS010000344.1:0-2649 GCA_036568845.1 Devosia sp.
CCGGCTCGCAGGCGCCGTCAGCGACGCAGCGGGCATAGTCGGCAGCACTCACCTGATAGGTCATGATTTCGAGCGGCGCTGGATTTTGGACCGTCACCAGCGGACCGTCGATCGCGCTACCATCGCGGACGAAGTCGCCACTCGCCCGATAGCGGTAGGCACGGGGCTCGATGGTCACCGTCTTGGGGCCAGCCATCGTCTGGACCGCCAGCTGCGGCATCGGCAGCACGCCGGTCAGCGCCGCGGTGGCGCCCAGCAACAAGATCAGCAAGGCGCCGGGCATCATCAGGCCCGTAGGATCGATGAGGGCGACACGCATGGCCAGAGCCTTTCGCATCAGGGAGGATGCGGCGGCCCGTGCATGTCGGGCCGCCGCAGGGGGCAGGCGCGTCAGCCCTCGATCGGCGTCGGACCCTGAACCAGGGTCATGAGATCGTCGTTCCACTCGCCGCCGATCTTGAAGTGAGCCGTCGCGCCCAGTTCCACCGCCTCGATGAGGTTGTGATTGACGTAGGCGTAGATGCCCGGCTGCAGGAAGGTGTAGAGCGCTGCACCAGCGCAGCCGCCGGGAATGTGCCAGGTCTCGAGGTCGACCTCGGGCTGGTTGCGGAACTTGCCGGTGGCCCAGACATAGTCGCCGTGCCCGCCGATGAGGTGCGGCCGCGTATCGCGGTTGGCCTGCGAATGGACGATCAGCACCGTCTCGCCGACATTGGCCACCAAGGCATTGTCGCCGGTCAGCGCGCCGACCGCGCCGTTGAAGACCTCGTGCGTCGGGGTCAGCGTCCGCATCACCTGCAGCATATCGTCATAACCGTCCCCGGCCGACGGATAGGTCTTGAAGTTGCCGTCCTCGTCGCGTGGAACATAGAAATCCTGCTCGCCGACATAATAGACGCGGTCATATTTGAGGCTCTTGCCCTTGCCGTCCCTCAGTCCCTCGCGCGGCAGCACCATGATGGCGCCGTTCATGCCCGAGACGACATGCCAGGGGATCATCGGACCGCCCGGGGCGCAGTGATAGACGAAGACGCCGGGACGCGTCGCCTTCCAGCGCAGCACGCACTGCTCGCCGGGATTGATGAGGGTCAGCCCGCCACCGCCCAGCCCGCCCGTCGCCGAGTGGAAGTCGATATTGTGCTGCATCATGTTGGTGTCGGGATTCTTGAGCGTGAGCTCGACATAGTCCCCCTCGTGCACCACCATCAGCGGACCCGGCACCGAGCCGTTGAACGTCATCGCCTGCACTGACGTGCCGTAGTCGTCGATGACGAGTTCCTTCTCCTGGATGACCAGTTCGAACTCGACCACCTTGGGGCCGCCCACCGCAACCAGTTCGTGCTCGTGGACGAAGGGCGGCGCCACCAGGTTCACCTTCTTGCGCGGCAAGGTCGAGAGATCGGGAGCCGATCCGGTGGTCACGCCAGCCTCCTCGGCTTGTGCTGCCGCCGACGCCATCACCACGCCGAACACACCGGCGAAAGCAGCTGCGCCAAGCAGGGTCCGCCGCGATACTTCGATTTTCTCCTGACCGTTCATTTCCAGTCTCCACATCGTCCCGCGGCACCAATCTGCCCGGTTCGATCATGCAGATACGCGTCTGACTGCCAGCTCTCTTTGATCCCGCGCAAACTCAACTTGTCGGCCGAGCCTGCGTTCAAAATGTCGCACCCTTCCTTTTTTGATGCAGGTCAAAAACAACTATTCCACTCCGATGAAAGCCGAAACGCCGCGCCGGAGACTATTTGATCCTGCGCAAAGTCTATTTGGTGGGGGTCGAGGATAAGGCCGGTGACGGGATGCGAAGGTCGCGTCCGGACAGTAGGAGAGACCAGATGCTCAAGTTCAGAACCCTGATGGCCGCCACGGCGATGCTCGCTTTGGCCGCCGCGCCGGCGATGGCCGCCAATTTCGAAGTGCACATGCTCAACAAGGGTGAGAGCGGCGCGATGGTCTTTGAGCCTGCTTTGGTCAAGATCGCGCCCGGCGACACCGTCACCTTCATCCCCACCGACAAGGGCCACAATGCCGAGACGATGAAGGAAATCCTTCCTGAGGGCGCCGAGGCCTTCAAGGGCGGCATGGGCAAAGAGGTCGTCGCAACGTTCACCGCGCCGGGCCTCTACGGCGTCAAATGCGCGCCGCACTACGGCATGGGCATGGTGGCCCTGGTGGTCGTCGGCGACGCGCCGGGCAACCTCGAGGCAGCCAAGGCCGCCAAGACCCCCAAGAAGGTCACCGAGCGCCTGGCTCCGCTGTTCGAGCAGATCCAGTAGTCCTGGACTACGGGGCGGCTTGCAGTTCGCTGGTAGCCCGGCGCCGACTGCACAATCGCGCCCCGTCACTGCTGCGACCAACTCGCTGTCGCTCATAAGTCTCGCGTCTCCCCCTCGAGGGGGGAGAGCGTGCCTATCTCGATCTCTCAGTCGTCCCTCTCTCCCCTGAGGGAGAGACGCGAGACTTAGGCCGAAGGCCTTAGTCGCAGCAGAGAGGGGGACTGCGATCTCTCAGCGCACACTGATGCACCGGCCGGGCATGACCCTCCGGGGATGTCAAAGAGCGTGACGGGCCCGGAGGCGGATACCGCCTCTGGTATTTGTTTAGTGAGACGACATCCGCCTCCGGGGACCGGGGTTTCTGGCATTGTCC
>DATCRS010000345.1:0-4817 GCA_036568845.1 Devosia sp.
CCCATCACCTGCGCCAGCCGCGCCGCCACCGCCCCTTCGCCCATCTGGGCGGGCCAGTTGGCCGGCGTCCGGTCGGCGCCGTCGAGCACGAAATGCACGTCCGGATTGGCCATCGCGAGGCGCTTCACCACATCGGTGATCGCCGCCGCTTCGGCCCGCTCGGACTTGAGGAACTTGAGGCGCGCCGGCACCGACGAGAACAGGTTCCGGACCTCGACGATCGTGCCCCGGTTCATCGCCTGCGGCACGATCCCCCGCTTGACCGAGCGATTGACCTCCAGCCGCAGCCCCGACGGCGCCCCGTCCGGCCGCGAGGCAATCGCGAGATCCGCCACCGCGCCGATCGAGGCCAGCGCCTCGCCGCGGAAGCCCAGCGTGCGGATATCATCGAGGTCGCCGGCCGAAAGCTTGCTGGTGGCGTGCCGCTCCACCGAAAGCTCGAGATCGGCCCGATCCATGCCGCAGCCATCATCCTCGATGCGGATGAGGTCCTTGCCGCCGCCCGCCGTGGTCACCACCACCCGGCGCGCCCCGGCATCGACGGCGTTCTCGACCAACTCCTTCACCACGCTCGCCGGACGCTCCACCACCTCGCCCGCCGCGATGCGGTTGATGAGGTCTTCTGGCAACTGGCGGATGGGCACGGCGATTCTCCTTGGGCGAGACTATAGGGGAGTTTGCCGAGCGCGGCTCCCCCTCCCCAACCCTCCCCACAGAGGGAGGGTGTCCGCCGGTGAGTTGGTGGGATCGTGCGACAAGCTCGATCGGCACCTCCCACTTGTGCGGGAGGTTGGGAGGGGGGTAGGAGAGCCGCCATGCTCCATCCGTCTCCCACATCGCCGATGACGCGCGCCCTCCAGCTGGCGCAGGAAGCTGCCGAGGCGGGCGAGGCACCGGTGGGGGCCGTGGTCGTCGAAAACGGCACGGTACTGGCGGCCGAGCGCAACCGCATGCAGGAGCTTGCCGACCCCACCGCCCATGCCGAAATGCTGGCCATCCGCGCCGCGCTCGCCGCCCGCGGCACCGGCCGGCTCGACGGCTGCGACCTCTATGTCACGCTCGAACCCTGCGCCATGTGCGCCGGCGCCATCGCCCACACCCGCCTCCGCCGCCTCTATTTCGGCGCCGAGGACCAGAAGGCCGGCGCGGTGGAAAACGGCATCCGGCTCTTTACTCAACCCACCTGCCACCACGCCCCCGAAGTCATCGGCGGTATCGGCGAGCGGCAATCGGCGGCGATGCTGAAGGCGTTTTTTGCGGGGAAGAGGGGCGAGGGGACGTAGCCCGGACCTCGTGGTTCGACAGGCTCACCATGAGGTCCTCACAGGACTCTCAGTAGCCTCATGGTGAGCTTGTCGAACCACGAGGCGTGCCCACGTCGTGCCCTCAATCCTCGGCCCGGATCGTCAGTTCCGTGTTGGTGAGGAACGCCTCCACCTTGCGTTCGAGATGGCGCTTGAAGTGGTCCTTGTCCTTTTCGACATGCGCCACGATTTCGCGCACGCGCCAAAACTCCATGGCGCCGAAGGGCATGACATGGGGACGGACATAGATGTCGGGGGGATAGGCCGCCATCATGTGTGCGGTGAGCGAATGCATCATGATCTGGGCGGACCCGAACCAGACGTCGGCGACGTTGTGGTTGGTCCGTTTGATGACCTCGGAGGGATCGCCGTTGACGTCGATCCCCACCAGAATGTCGCAATCGGCTGCCTGGTCTAGCGGCAGCGGGTTCACCACGCCGCCATCGACCAAGGTATGGTTGGCGTAGGCTACCGGCTTGAACAGGCCCGGTATGGCGATGGACCCCGCAATCGCCTGGCGCAGCAGGCCTTCCGAGAACACCACCTGGTGCCAGCTCTGGAAATCGGTGGCGACCACGTAGAACGGCACCCGCAGTTCCTTGAACTCGGTCGCGAACGGATTGGGGAGGAAGGCCTCGACCACGCGCTCGGCGTCGAGCTGCATGTTGAGCCCATTGGCGATCAGGCCGCCTAGATTGCGGATCTGTGCCCCCCACAGCCGGCCGGCGATGATGCGCATGGTGCCCAGCACCGAGAAGGAATGCTCGCGCAGCTCCGCCCCAGTCATGCCGTTGGCCCAGCCCGAACCGATCAGCGCGCCGATCGAGGTGCCGGCAATGACGGAAGGCCGAAGTCCCAGCTCGTCCATGGCCTCGATGAAGGGAATGTGGGTAAGCCCGCGGGCCGAGCCGCCGCCGAGCGCCACGCCGATGCGCGGCATCGCGTCCTTGGGCGGTGGCGGTTCTTCCGGAACCTCACCGCGCAGCCGATCGACGATCTCCTGTCCCCGCTTCAGGATCGGGATCGTGTCGTCGCTGTCTTGAAGGTTCTCGCTCACGATAAAGAGGTAGGTTACGCGCGCGAGGTTGATAAGAGGTTCAGATTTTCTCCCGCTCGATGGCTCGCCAGCCGATGTCGCGGCGGCAGAAGCCCTCGGGCCAGTCGATCCGGTCGACCGCGGCATAGGCGCGGTTCTGTGCCTCGGCGACCGTGCTGCCGAGCGCCGTGACGTTGAGCACGCGCCCGCCATTGGCCACTAAATGCTGGCCGTTGCGAGCGGTTCCCGCATGAAAGATGCGAAGCGTGTCGCTGTCCTGTCCTTCGGCGCCCCGGATCACGCTGCCCTTGGTAACGTTCACGGGATAACCCTTGGTCGCCACCACCACCGTCAGCGCCACCTCGTCCCGCCACTCGGGGACGACACCGGCGAGCCGGCCCTTCGCCGTTGCTTCGAGCAGGTCGACAATGTCGGTTTTGAGCCGCATCATCAGCACCTGGCACTCCGGATCGCCGAAACGCACATTGTATTCGATGAGCTTGGGGCCGGCCTGGGTGATCATCAGCCCGGCGTAGAGCACGCCGGTGAACGGCGTGCCGCGCTCCTTCATCTGCCGCACGGTGGGCTCGATGATCTCGGCGCGGGTGCGCGCCATCATGGCATCGGTCATCACCGGGGCAGGGGAGTAGGCACCCATCCCGCCGGTATTCGGGCCGCGATCGCCGTCCCAGACCCGCTTGTGGTCCTGGGCGCTCGCCAGCATGACGATGTTCTCGCCGTCGCAGAGCGCGAAGACGCTGGCCTCCTCGCCCTCGAGGAACTCTTCGACCACCACGGACGAGCCGGAGTCACCGAACGCACCCGAAAAGCAGTCGCGCACCGCGTCCTCGGCCTCCTCGAGGCTCATCGCCACGGTGACGCCTTTGCCCGCGGCAAGTCCGTCCGCCTTCACCACGATCGGCGCGCCCTGCTTTCGCAAATAGGCAAGGGCATCGGCCTCGTTCTCGAACCGGCCATAGGCCGCGGTCGGGATGTTTGCTTCGTCGCAGATCTGCTTGGTGAAGGCCTTCGATCCTTCCAGTTGCGCCGCCGCCTTGCTGGGTCCAAAGCAGAGGATGCCCGCGGCGCGGACATCGTCTGCGAGCCCGGCCACCGCCGGTGCATCCGGACCGATCACCACGAAATCGACAGCATTCTCCTTCGCCAAGTCGACCACCGCCGCATGGTCGGTGATATCGATCTCGACATTCTCGGCAATTGCCTCCGTGCCGCCATTGCCGGGCGCCACGAACAGTTTTTCGATGCGCGGCGATTTCGAGATCGCCCAGGCCAGGGCATGTTCGCGGCCACCCGAGCCGATCACCAATACGCGCATGCAGTAGTTCCCCAGCTCGAGATGTTGCAGTCGGGACTCCCTTCTCCCCTTGAGGGAGAAGGTGGATCGGCCGAAGGCCGAGACGGATGAGGGGTATCTCTCCGCCATGGCGGATGTGGAGACCTACCCCTCATCCGCCCTTCGGGCACCTTCTCCCACAAGGGGAGAAGGCGAACCCCTCTAGCATGGTGCTTCTAGCCCGTCACCCCAATGAAACCTTGACGGACTCGCCTCTTTGCCGCACCTCAGGGGTATGGCCGCCGCCCTCACTAATGCCGCAGAATTCACCGTCTCCGAAATCGCGCAGGCGGTGCGGCGCACGGTTGAGGACGAGTTCGGCCATGTCCGCGTGCGCGGCGAAATCTCCGGCTTCCGCGGCCAGCATTCCTCCGGCCACGCCTATTTTACCTTGAAGGACGAGGGCGCCACCATCGACGCCGTGATCTGGAAGGGCACCTGGCCACGCCTGCTGTTCAAGCCCGAGGAAGGGCTGGAGGTGATCGCCACCGGCCGGCTCACCACTTTCCCGAAATCCTCGAAGTACCAGATCGTCATCGACCAGATCGAGCCGGCCGGCGCCGGCGCGCTGATGGCGTTGATCGAGGAGCGGCGGAAAAAGCTCGCTGCCGAAGGGCTCTTCGCCAAGGAACGCAAGCGCCCGCTGCCCTACCTGCCGACGGTGATCGGCGTCGTCACCTCGCCCACCGGCGCGGTGATCCGCGATATCCTCCATCGGCTCAACGATCGCTTCCCCAGCCACGTGCTGGTCTGGCCGGTCCGTGTGCAGGGCGACACCTGCGCCGCCGAGGTCACCGCCGCGATCCAGGGCTTCAACCGCCTGCCCGAGCAGGGTCCCATCCCGCGCCCCGACCTCCTCATCGTCGCCCGCGGCGGCGGCTCCATCGAGGATCTCTGGGGGTTCAACGAGGAGATGGTGGTCCGCGCCGTCGCCGCCAGTCACATCCCCATCATCACCGCCGTCGGCCACGAGACCGATACCACGCTGGTCGACTACGCCTCCGATATGCGCGCGCCGACTCCGACTGCGGCGGCCGAGGCGGCCGTACCGGTGCGTTCCGAGCTCATCGCCTATGTCGATGATCTGGGCCAGCGCATCCGCAACTCCGCCCGCCGCGGGCTC
>DATCRS010000346.1:0-2275 GCA_036568845.1 Devosia sp.
CCAGCCGATCCTGGCGCAACTCGTCGGCATCGCCCTGCAGCTTCTGAGCTTCGCACTGTTCTGGGCAGCCATTCGCGCTTCGCGCGCCGGCCGGCTGCGCCTCGCTTTCGACCCGGGTAATCCACGTAGCTTTGTGAATGAGGGTCCCTACCGCTTCGTCCGGCACCCGTTCTATGTCTCTTACATCATCCTCTGGGGTGGCTTCGCCATCGCCACCTGGTCGGCGCTGGCCATTGTGCCGTTCCTGGTGATGCTCGCCGTCTACATCTACGCCGCCCGCGACGAAGAGCGGAAGTTCGGCCTCACCGACATGGCCGACGACTATGCAGGCTACCGCCGCCGCACCGGCATGTTCATCCCGAGGCTGGCCACCCTCGCGTCGCCCGAGGCGCAAACCGAGGGGAAGTAGGGCGGTCGCGTACGACCGCCCTCACACGCTAGAGCGTTTCAAGTTCGAAACCGAGCCACGGGCCTAACGCTTTTCCGCCAGCAGTCCGAGCAGCAGCGGAAACTCGGCATTGCCTCGCCTCGCCGACTTGTCCGGACTGCGCACGAGATCCGACGCCTCGCGCAGCGAGGTCACCGCAAATCCATGCTGGCCGAGCGCAGCAAAATAGCTGCTGAGCGGCCGATGATAGCTGCGCGTCGTGCGGCCATCGCCATAGCCTTGCATGGGTACCGCAAGCTCGGTGGCATAGCTGTCGACGCGGCGGTAGGTGAGCGCCCGTTTCTCGTCAAATCCCCAGCTACTCTGCCGCGGTACCCGAAAGCAGGGGTGCAGCATGACGATGGCCAGCCGCCCGTCGGGCTTGAGCAGCGTTGCTGCCGAAGCCACCGCGGGCGCCAGCGGATCGATGTCCTGGATGGAAAGCATGAAGCTTGCCGCATCGAACGACTGAGGTGCGAGCTCCGGCACCGCCGGCAACCGGGTCACATCGCCAACGACAAACTGAGCCAGTCGTCCGTGGTTGCTCCGCGCCACATCGATGAGCCGGGACGAAAGGTCGATGCCCACCATCTGCGCCCCGGCCTGCCGCACCGCCGGAGCAAGGATGCCCGGGCCGCAACCGAGATCGGCGAGCCTCTCGCCGCGACGGAGCTTTAGAAGATCCATGAGCAGCGGCACTGCCAGCCTGCGGTGGTAGACGCTGCCCTTTTTGCCCACCCAGCCGGTATACCAGTCGGCCACGCCCTCCCAGCTCGCCGAGCTGGCGGGACGGTTCCTGTTTCTTTGCATTGAATTGGTCTCTGTCTCTCGAAGGCTACGAGAGGGGTCAGAGCGGTGCCTGTTTCGGCATCGAGCCCGCAGCCGGGCAGCCCGCTATCCGCGCGACGACGCCCGGCCGGAAGGCCGGGTGATGTCGCGAACCAGCACCGCCGTCAGGCAGTCCAGGGGCGAATAATCGTGCAGGTCATGCAAGCCATGGTGAGCCGTATCTAGAGACCATCGGCCGGCATTGCAAGGCTGGAGCACGCGCAGCCCGAGGCTCGCTGAGCTCGATCTCTCAGTCGGCCCCCTTCTCCCTCAAGGGGAGAAGGCGACGGAGCCGAGCCATCGTGTCATCTCAACCGCTTGCTCAGATACACCACCGTGCCATCCCAGAACGGCTCCTCGCGATCCTCGGTGTATCCCACGCTCGCATAGAGTCGCCGGTTGGCGGCCATCTTGCCGTTGGTGAGCAGCCGGATTTCCGGCAGCCGCGACTGCCGTGCCAGCACCTCGGCATGCGCCAACAACCGCCGGCCCAGGCCCTGCCCATGCCACTCCGGCGCCACTGCCACGCTCTCGACCCAGAAATGATCCTCCCGTGGCTGGGTCTGGACCGAGGCGATGATCCGGCCGTCGAGCTCCACCACGTCGAACCGGAACGTCTGCACCGCAGCCTCGTAGTCCGCCTGCATCGGTCGCGGCTCGCGGCCCAGCACCGGCACCCACTTGGCATAGGCGGCACGGGCCAGGTCGCGCAGTGCGCCGGCCTCATGGGGCAGGGCAGTCCGCAGTGGCAGCGACGCAAGGTCGATCATCATCCCCTCCAAAACAAAAGGCGGGCACCAGGCCCGCCTTCAGAATGTCCTGCGACTGATGGGCCTCAGTTCAGCCGGTCGCCCACATCCTTGATCGCCTGGGTGACGAGTGCGTCGCCCTTTTCCGCCATCTGCTGGGTGAGCAGCACGCGCGCGGCTTCCACCGCGACATCGGCGGAGCGGCTTCGCACTTCGGCGACGGCCTGGGCTTCGGCCTGCGCGATCTTGTCCTCCACCGCCTTGGTGCGGC
>DATCRS010000347.1:0-14463 GCA_036568845.1 Devosia sp.
GTCATAGGTTATGCGCCGGGTGTGAATGGCCATCAGCGTTTCCTGCACGAGATCGTCGCAGTTGCCGGCCAGAGCGGGCCCGAGCCGGGCAGAATAGTAGCGGACCAGCCGGTCGCGAAGCAGCTCGAGCAGGCTGCGATAGGCGCGCTGGTCTCCATCGAGCGCGGCCAGCATCAGCGTGCGGAGGGGCATCTCGATGTCGGCCGGACTGCTCATCACATCCTGAATTCGCATGGCGAGAGCCGATGGTTACACGGCACCGACCGTTGCGACTATCTCTCACGTTCATGTGAGCGCGTAACATCACCGGCTCCTGGCGCGAATTCCCCTCTGTAACGCCGCCGGAAAGCGGCCTGATGGGAGAATGACTATGATGTTCCGTACTGCCAGCCTCGCTCTCGCCGCGATCCTTGCCCTTTCGGGGTCCGCCCTCGCCGCGGACGCTATGTCCTCGCCGATGTCCGGCGACGCCATGGGCTCCGACAAGATGATGAGCACCGACAACATGATGGCGGACGACGCGATGGCGACGGCCGACGCCATGCTGAAAGAATGCCTTGAGAAGGCGGAGATGACTGCCGACGCCATGAAGAAGGACGAAGCAATGAAAGCCTGCCATGATGAGCACAACATGGCCAAGGATCAGATGGGTGGCGATGCGATGTCGAGCGACGCGATGGCGCCGAAGCAATAAACTAGCTGTGATCGTGAGCCATCGGGGCGCCGGCTTACCGTTGCTGCGGGAGCCGGCGCAGTGCCAGGGGGAGTTCCGGAGATGACAGATCAGGTGGCTGACGCCGTGCACGAGGAGAAGCCCTTGCAGGTGAGAGGACCACTGGTCTACCGGCAGTCGATCTTCACCCGGCTGACGCACTGGATCTGGGCTGTCGCGCTCTTCTTCCTGCTGCTCTCGGGACTGCAGATCTGGAATGCCCACCCTGCCCTCTATATCGGTCAGCAGTCGGGCTTCGAATTCGACAATACGGTGCTTGCGATCGGGGCGGAGAACACACCCGACGGCGTGCGCGGCTACACCACCATCTTCGGCCAGAAGATCGATACCACCGGAGTGCTCGGCGTCAGCGAGCGCAATGGCCGTCCCAACTATGTCGGCTTCCCCTCCTGGGCCACCATCCCCTCGATCCGCGATCTCGCCACGGGGCGAGTGGTGCACTTCTTCGCCGCCTGGGTGCTGGTCGCGGCGCTGACCGTGTGGCTCATCGCCAGCCTCTTCAACAGCCACCTCTGGAACGACGTGATCCTGAAGCCGCGCGATTTCCGCGAGCTGCCCAGGGACATCCTCGATCACCTGCGCTTCCGCTTCGAGCACCGCCGCCGCTATTCGCCGCTGCAGAAGGTCGCCTATTTCGTCGTGCTGGTGATCCTCTTCCCGCTGATCATCTTGACCGGCCTCACCATGTCTCCCGGCATGGATGCCGCCTGGCCGTGGCTGCTCGACATCTTCGGCGGCCGGCAGACGGCGCGGACCATCCACTTCGCCGTCATGGTGCTGTTGGTGTTGTTCTTTGTCATCCACATCGCCATGGTCCTCCTCGCCGGACCCATCAACGAGCTGCGATCGATGATCACCGGCTACTATCGCCTGTCGCCCAGCGCCGATGACAAGGAGAGCGGCAAATGAGCAAGCTCATCCTCTCGCGGCGGAAACTGCTCGGCCTCGGCGCAGCCGGCGCTTCTTCGCTGATCCTATCGGGCTGCGACCAGTTCGACTTCCTCGCCCGCCGCGACGACCCCACCCGCAATTTCCTCGAGCGGGCCAATGAACTCACCTATGCGGCCCAGCGCGCGCTGGTGCCGGACCAGGTGCTGGCGCGGGAATATTCGCCATCGGAGATCCGGCAGGGCCAGCGACCGAACGGCTCGACCGACCCGCGCAATGTCGCCGAATATGCCTTCCTCGCCTCGACCAATTTCAGCATGTACCGGCTGAATATCGCCGGGCTGGTGGAGAAGCCGATGTCGTTCTCGCTCGACGAGCTGCGCAACATGCCGGTCCGCAGCCAGATCACCCGGCACGACTGCGTCGAAGGCTGGAGCTGCATCGCCAAATGGACCGGCACGCCGCTTGGCGCCGTGCTCGACCAGGCCGGCGTGAAGCCGAACGCGAGGTTCGTCGTCTACCACTGCTACGACGACATGGGCGGCGGACTTTCGGGCCCGGTGAACTACTACGAAAGCTCCGACCTCATCGACGCCTACCACCCCCAGACCATCCTCGCCTACGGCCTCAACGACGAGGTGCTGCCGATCCAGAACGGCGCCCCGCTGCGCGTGCGCATCGAACGCGCCCTCGGCTACAAGCAGCCCAAATATGTCCACACCATCGAGCTGGTCGAAAGCTTCGCCCAGTTCGGCATGGGTAAGGGCGGCTACTGGGAGGACAATGGCTACGACTGGTACGGCGGGATCTGAGGGCCACGCTCGTAGCCCGCGTGCCACGCCTCGTGGTTCGACACGCTCACCATGAGGCTACTGGGAGGTCCGGTGTCAGTCGGCGCGCCCTTCTCCCTCGAGGGAGAAGGTGGATCGGCCGAAGGCCGAGACGGATGAGGGGTATCTCTCGGCTACCGCGGACGTGGAGGCATACCCCTCATCCGCCCTTCGGGCACCTTCTTCACCTTCAATCGCTCCACTGGAGCGATTGATCGCTGCGCGACCGGCTCGAAGTCCCTCAAGGGGAGAAGGGACCTGACTGCACCATCGTGGCGTACCGATGCGCCGGGCCGCCAGCAGCTCCCGGGGATATCAAAGAGCGAACAACGGCGGAGCATGGCCCGTCGATGGTTCGAGTGTCCCGTTGCCGGGACAGGAGCCCTGCTCCGCCGTCGTGACCGGGATTTTGGGCGTTCACCGGGATGATCCGGGGCGTTTTCGGATTGCCCCACCGCCGCAGAGATCCTTTCGAGGCCAAGCCACGCTCTTCGCGCTTCCCCAGCCGATCTCCTTTGAACCCGCACGACAGACGCGGGCCCGCGGCAGCAAATTAAGGCGACGGGTTACCTGTGCCCGTCAGACCTTCCCGGCTTGGCCTGAGACGCGTCGACACGCCCCCCACCCAGCCTCCCCGCACCAATCACTCGTCATGATCTCGCTTTCGGAGCGGCGATGAAGATGACTCTAGCTCAGCTGGAACCTGCGGGGATAACCTCCCCGATATTTCTGACAAGCGTCTGAACGAATTGCGGTTTCGATGAACCACGGATGACGCGAATCTGACTGGAAAGTCCACGCCGAACACCAACAAAAGCTGTGGCGATGACTGGGCACAGGCCATGAACTTCTGTCACGTGATGGTGGGCATGTGCTCGACGGACTGGCCCGGTTTGCGGCATAGTCCCTGATCATGGCCAGCATGATCGACCTGCAGCGGCAGTTCTACGAAATGCTCCTCGAGAGCCAGTACTGGTCGCCCGAGCGCATGCGGGAGTATCAGCGCAGCCAACTGGCTCAGCTGCTGCGGCACGCCAAGAAGAACGTCCCCTTCTACGAAAACCGCCTCGACGCGGTGCTGAAACCCAACGGCGACATCGACTGGGACCGCTGGCGCGAAATCCCGATCGTCAAGCGGAGCGACCTGCGGGAGCACCGCGAGGCAATGCAGGCGCGGGAACTGCCGGTAGGCCATGGCATCGCGGGCGAGGCCTCCACGTCCGGATCATCGGGAGCACCCATCACGGTGACCGTCACCGATCTGATGATACGGGCCAGTGATGCGTCGCGCTGGCGAATGGAACGAACAAACCGAATTGACTGGTCGAAAGATCTCTTTGCCAGGGCGCCCAACCCGTCCGCGGTTGCCCCGAAGGGGATCATTCAGAACATCTGGGGGCCATCCTGGGACCCGGCGGCCCACCAGGGCAAGATGTTCGTTCTCGACCTCAGCGCCAGACCCGACCAGCAACTCGAGTTCATGCTTCGGCATCAGCCCCGCTACGCCGCCATGGGCCCGAATTCTGCCTACTCCCTTGCGGTGGAGGCTCGGCGCTCAGGAGTTGAGTTCTCGCTTACGGCCCTGTTCACCACTGGCGAAAGGCTCACTGAGGACGCACGCAGATCGGTGCAGGAGACGTTCGGGGCATGGGCGCTCGAGCTCTATAGCTGCAAGGAGGCGGGCCACATGGCGCACCGGTGCAGAAGCACCGGGCTCTGGCACGTGAATGCAGAGCTACTGTTGTTCGAGGTGGTCGATGTGGACGGCAAAGCAGTTGCACTTGGGGTCAGCGGCAGGGTCGTCGTGACGCCGTTCTTCAGTACGGTACAGCCGCTCATCAGGTACGAAATCGGTGACTGGGCGACGTTGGGCGAAACGTGCGCCTGTGGGGTTACGCTTCAGACGCTCGCGGCCATTGATGGCAGGGCGAACGAGATGTTCACGCATCCCGATGGGCGCCGAATATCCCGGCATTTTCCTGAACGGTACCGCGACCTGCTGCAGTGCGACGCGTGGCAATTGGCACAGGTCGGCCCGCGCTCGTTCGAGATTCGCTTCGTTCCGCTACAGAGCGGCAAGGAACGCGACGAGGCCGCTGTTCGGGCCGCGTTCCTCGATTGGTATTTCGAAGACAGCGAAGTGCTGTTCGTTCCAGTCGACGCCTTTGCTCCAGCGCCAGGAGGCAAGCGGGCGGAATACGTCAACGAGCACGAGCGCGAGTTAAGTCGCAACTCTAGTCAGGGATAAGCTCGCAGATCTCGCTTTCCGAGTTCCAGATTTCCCCATCCGGACAAGTCGGCGTAGTCGGGCCCGGTGTCGCCGTCGCATAAGGCAAACTCCCCGCGGCACCGAAGAAGTCGATCGCACGATCCGGGGGATCGTCCTGGCGGTGGCGGTCGATGAGCGATTTGTCGCTGTCGCCGAAGTAGTGCTTGAGGCCGATGGTGGCGATGATGGTGCCGTCCTGGCCGAAGCGGCCTTCGCCGGTCACCGAGAAGGGGAAATCCCACGACGTGAACTGGTACTCGGTCGCGAGGCGCAGCTGGTTGTAGCCCAGCACGGTGCTGGCGCCGAGGCTCACCCGGAAATCCGGCGTGATGTAGTAGGCGACGTCGGCGATGGCATAGACGCCGTTCACATCGGCGAGCGCGACGTCGTCATAGTTGAGGTTGGCGAAGCCGGCCCAGGCCTCGAGGGTCCAGTCCCCCATATAGAACTCGGCCTCGGGTCCGACGCCGAAGAGCGTCGCGCCGGGGACGCGCACGAAGGCGCCGGTGACGCCGAAGAGATACTGATCCGGATCGCGCGTGAAGGCATGCACCGCGCCGGCCACCCCGATGCCGGTCGGCGTGTTGTAGGCGGCAAGGTCGCCCTGCAGGCCGAAGCGATCGCCCACCGGAATACTGAGCGAGCCGTTGAGCCGCACATGCCCGTAATTGGTGGGCGGAATGCGCAGCAGGCCGCCGCTGAGCTCGATCTTGCCGTTGATGCCCGATACCGCAGGCAGCGTGAGCCCCGTGTCCATTTCTGCCATCGGCTGCGGCGACAGGATGAGATCGGCCGCCATCGCCACGCCGGGCAAAGGCAGGGCGAAGACCGTTCCTAGAAGAATCTTGGTGAAGACCCGAGTGACGCGCATCGGCGACCCCCCATCAGGCTGACGGAGAGTACGCACGTAGTTTTACGGAGGTCGAGAGGGTCACGCGCGATTGCGCGGCGGCTGTGGCCGCCGCGCAACGCATAAAATGGTTAACAAACCGTCAACCTGTGGCGCCTGGTCACCGCGCCGGGAGCTCTTTGCGTTCCATTTCCGTGACCAGAGCCAGGTCGAGGACGCGCTGCAGTTCGGCGGCGTGGCGGAAGCTCGGTTCCTGGTTCTTGCCAGTGCGGACCGCCTCGACGAAGCGCTGGTAGTTTGTCGGCACGGGGTCGACCTTCATCTCCGCCCACGTCGCCGTCTCGATGTCGTCGCCGAGCACCACGCGGAGCTGGCTGCCATTGTGGCGGTGCTGCACTTCGACGCCGCCGCGCTCGCCATAGACCCGCAGGCGCAGTTCGTTGAAGTGGCCGGTGGCCCAGCGGGTGGCGTGGATCACGCCGAGCGCGCCATTGGCGAAGTCGACGGCCATCGTGAAGCTGTCATTGGCATCGAGATCGTACTCGCCGATCTTGTTGTCCGGTGCCTTGTCGAAGGTCTTCAACCGCGCGAACACATGCTCGATGTCCTGGCCCGAGCCGTAGGACGCAAAATCGAGGATGTGGACGCCGATATCGCCGAGCACGCCGTTCGAGCCGTGCTTCTTGGAAAGACGCCACAGCCACTGGCTTTCGGTGCGCCAGTCGCCCCAGGCCTTGGAGACGAGCCAGCTCTGCAGGTAGCTCGCCTCGACATGCTTCACGGCGCCGATCAGCCCCGACATCACGATCTCGCGCGCCTTCTGCAACTCGGCCACGTTGCGGTAGGTGAGGTTGACCATGTTGATGAGGCCGGACTTTTCGGCCACGTCGACCATCTCGAAGGCCTTGGTGGCATCGGTCGCCAGCGGTTTCTCGCAGAAGACGTGCTTGCCGGCCTTGAGCGCGGTGATGCTGGTGGCGTGATGCACCGAGTCCGGCGTCACATTGGCGATGGCATCGAACTCGCCCCATTCGAGCGCCGCTTCGAGCGAGCCGAAACCGCGCGGAATGTTGTGGGCGGCATTGAACGCCTCGACCCGCTTGGGATCGACATCCACGCCGCCGACGACAGTGACGCCGGGGATTTCAGCAAAATGCTTGGCATGGTGCTTGGCCATGCCGCCGGTGCCGAGGATGAGAAGACGCATGGGAGGAGGTCCTGAAGAAGCGGATTACGACTTTGGGTGGCTGGTGAGCTTGGCGCCGCGCTCGACGATCTTTTCGATCGCCTTGTCGACCGGGGTGTTCGGCGCCTTCATCAGGTGTGCGTGCCGGTCGGCATTGAAGGCCCAATTGACCGCGTTGCGGAGGACGAGGCCGACATTCTTGTCGTGATAGGTCGGGTAGGTCTCGTGGCCGGGACGGAAGTAGAAGATGTTGCCGGCGCCGCGCCGATAGGTGAGGCCCGAGCGGAACACCTCGCCGCCCTGGAACCAGGAGACAAAGACTGTCTCGAGCGGCTCGGGCACCGAGAAGGGCTCGCCATACATCTCTTCGTATTCGAGCTCGAAATAGGGGCCGAGACCCTTGGCGATCGGGTGGCCGGGATTGACGACCCAGATGCGCTCGCGCTCGCCGGCCTCGCGCCAGTGGAGGTTGGCCGGGGTTCCCATCAGGCGCCGGAAGACTTTCGAGTGATGGCCGGAATGAAGGACGATCAGCCCCATGCCCTGCCACACGCGTTCGACCACGCGCTCGACCACGGCATCGTCGACGTCCTTGTGCGCGGCATGCCCCCACCAGAGCAGCACGTCGGTCTCGTCGAGCTTCTTTTCGGTCATGCCATGCTCGGGATCCTGCATGGTGACGGTCGAGGCGATGATATTCTTGTCTTCGCTCAGCAGCTTGGCGATCTGGCCGTGCATACCTTGGGGATAGTTTTCGGCGACAAACTTGTTCTTCTGCTCGTGGACATTCTCGCCCCAAACGGTAGCTCTGATCGGCATGGCTGCCTCCTTGACGGTCTTCGTGGAAAAGGCCGGTGACGATCCGGCCTCAGGAATCCAAACGTTTTGAATTCGGCGCTCGCTTCACTGCCTGCCGGACGCCTTGAAGGCAATGCGACCCGGCCCCGATGCGACTACGCCAATGGTTTAAGTCCGGCTCGGTTCCCTCAGCGGATGGGACGGCCGGAGCGGTCGAAGCGGTGCACCAGCCCTTCGACGGGGGCGATGGAGATAGTGTCATCGATATTGTGCTTGGTGGTGCCGTCCTCGCGCACGATCACCGGCTCCTCCGAGCCGATATCGACATAGATGTAGCTGTCCGAGCCGAGGTTCTCCGAGTGCATGACCTTACCCTTCCAGGCGCCCTCGCGGGTGGAGACCTCGATATGTTCTGAGCGGATGCCGATGGTCTCGGCCCCGTACTTGGCGGCGCGCTCGCCGTTGAGGAAGTTCATCTTGGGCGAGCCGATGAAGCCGGCGACGAAGAGCGAGTCCGGCTTCTCGTAAAGCTCGAGCGGCGTGCCGACCTGCTCGATGATGCCGTCGCGCAAGACGCAGATGCGATCGGCGAGGGTCATGGCTTCCACCTGGTCGTGGGTCACGTAGACCATGGTGACGTTGTTCATCGAGTGATGAAGCTTGGCGATCTCGAGGCGGGTGGCGACACGCAGCGCGGCGTCGAGGTTGGAGAGCGGCTCGTCGAACAGGAAGACCTTGGGATCGCGGACGATGGCGCGGCCGATGGCGACGCGCTGGCGCTGGCCGCCCGAGAGCTGGCGCGGCAGGCGCGCCAGATAAGGCGTCAGTTGCAGCATCTCGGCGGCGCGCTCGACCCGTTCCTTGATCGCATCCTTGCCGGCCTTGGCGAGCTGCATGCCGAAGGCCATGTTCTCGAACACCGTCATATGCGGGTAGAGCGCATAGGACTGGAACACCATGGCGATGCCGCGCTTGGACGGCGTCAGCGCATTGACCAGCTGCCCGTCGAAGATCATCTCGCCGGAGGTGATGTCCTCGAGGCCGGCCATCAACCGCAGCAGCGTGGACTTGCCGCAGCCCGAGGGGCCGACGAAGACCATGAACTCGCCCGACCGGATCTCGAGGTCGACCCCCTTGATGACCTCGACTGCGCCGAAGGACTTGCGGATGTTCTTGAGCTCGATATGCGCCATTGATTTAGCCCTTCACGCCGCCGGCGGTGAGGCCGGAAATGATCTTGCGCTGGAAAATGAGGACGAGGATGACCAGCGGCACGGTGACGATGACCGAGGCCGCCATGATGTTCCCCCACGGGATTTCGTACTGACTGCCGCCCGAGAGCAGCGCGATGGCCACGGGCACCGTGCGGGTCTGGTTCGACGAGGTGAACGTCAGTGCGAACAAGAACTCGTTCCAGGCCGCGATGAAGGCCAGGAGCCCGGTGGTCACCAGGGCCGGCCACATCAGCGGCATGAAGACGCGGGTGATGATGACCCAGGGTGTCGCGCCGTCGACGATCGCCGCCTCTTCGATCTCGATCGGCAGGTCGCGCATGAAGGTGGTGAGCACCCACACGGTGAACGGCAGCGTGAAGATCGTATAGGAGAAGATCAGCGCCCAAGGCGTGTTGTAGATGCCGAGGAAGCGGATCACCTCGAACAGGCCCGCGAGCACCGCGATCTGCGGGAACATCGAGACCGCGAGGATGGTCATCAGCAGCAGCCCCCTGCCCCGGAACCGCACGCGGCTCAGCGCGAACGAAGCCGTAATGGCGAGGAACAGCGCGCAGAGTACCGTCACCGCGGCCACGAACACGGAGTTCAGCAGGTTGCGCGGGAAGCTGCCGGTGCTGAGTACCGAGATGAAGTTGTCCCACGACAGCGAGGTCGGCCAGTAGGTGACGCGGAAGAGGTCCGTGCCGGATTTGAAGCTGGTGAGGATGGCGTAGTAGAACGGAAACACCGCCACCACGACGATGAAGACGACGAGCGCGTAGAAGCCCGTGCGCTTGGCGATTGCCCAGGCCATTACCGGTCACCCCCGTCGAAGCGCACCTTGCCCAGCCAGATATAGAGGATTGTCATAGCGGCGATGATGAGGAAGAGCAGCGTCGACTGGGCCGAGCCGTAGGCGAACTTGTCGAAGTCGAAGAGGTTCTCGCGGCTGATCACCGACATCGTCTTGGTCGCCGCGCTGTTCGGCGTCAGCACGTAGATGAGATCGAAGATGCGCATGGCGTCGAGCAGTCGGAAGATTACCGCCACCATCAGCGCCGGCCGCACCAGCGGCAGGGTTACGCGGAAGAACACCTTGACCGGATGCACCCCGTCGATCTTGGCGGCCTCGTAGACGTCCTTGGGGATCATCTGCAGGCCGGCCAGGATGAGCAGCGCCATGAACGGCGTGGTTTTCCAGATATCGACGATCAGCACCGCGGTCATGGCGGTGTCGGTCGAAGCCGTCCAGGCGATCTTCTGGCTGATTAGCCCGAGGCGAAGGAAAAGGTCATTGAGGATGCCGAACTGGTCGTTGAGCATCCAGCTCCACATCTTGGCCGAGACGATGGTCGGGATGGCCCAGGGAACGAGAATGGCGGCGCGAACGATGCCGCGGCCGCGGAACTCGGCATTGAGCACCAGCGCCACGATCATGCCGAACACGGTTTCGAGCGACACCGAGAGCACCGCAAACCGAACGGTGTTCCAGACCGCATTCCACCAGGCCGGATCGACGAGGAGGCCCGAGAAAACGGTGCGCCCGCTCTTCAGAGTCGTCCAGCTGAGGTAGTTCTTGAAGCCGACGAAATCGCCGCCATAGAGGTTCGAGAGCGATGTGTTGGTGAATGAGAACCAGATGGTTCTGAGCAGCGGCCAGCCCGCCACGATGGCGAGGGCGACGAGCATGGGAACCAGGAACCACATTGCCGCGGCAACGCGCGACTTCATCAGGTCGGATTCGATCCTCGGCCGACTGTTGACGAGGGATTTGGGTGGCGCGGCGGCTTCTGTGGTCATCGGCACATGTCCCGGCTGCAGGGAAGGAGAGCGGCGCAGCGACCACTGTGGACCGCCGCGCCGCGCTTGACTAGGCGATTACCAGGTGTCGCCGCCCTTGAGCTCGGTGAGCTTGGCTTCGAGCAGCTCGAGGTTCTCGGCAGCAGTGCCGTTGCCCGAGAGCGTGTCGTGGACGGCCGACCAGAACAGCGAGGAGACCTCGTTGTACTTGACCTTGGTCGGAGCCGACGGACGCGGCACGGCGTTCTGGAAGATTTCCTTCCAGTTCGGGATGATCGGCTGCGCTGCGGCCACATCGGCGTCGTCATAGAGCGACTCGATAGTGGGCAGGTTCGACTGGTTGATGGCGCGTTCCTTCTGCACCTCGGCGGAAGACAGGTAGAGAGCGAGCTTGATCGCCTCATCCGGGTTCTTCGAGTACTTCGACACAGCCACGTTCCATCCGCCGAGCGTAGCCGCCGAGCGGGCATCCGGGCCATCGCCCATCGGCAGCGGCGCCACGTCGAACTTGCCCTTCACGGCGGAGTCGTCGCCATTGCCGAGCGAGTAGGCGTAGGGCCAGTTGCGCATGAACACCGCATTGCCGAGCTGCCACACACCGCGGCTTTCTTCTTCCTGATAGGAGAGCACGCCCTCCGGTGCGATCGAGCCGATCCAGCTCTTGGCTGCTTCGAGCGCGGCAACGGCCTGCGGGTTATTGATCGAGATCGAGCCGTCGGCTTCGACGATCTGGCCGCCGCCATAGGACTTCACCCACTCCAGCGCGTCGCAGGTGAGGCCTTCGTAGGCGTTGCCCTGGAAGACGAAGCCCTGCATGTCCGGGTTGCCGGCAGCGCGCTCGGCGTCCTGGATCTCCTTGGCGGTCGCAGCGAGCTCAGCCCAGGTCTTGGGGACTTCCTTGCCGTACTTTTCGAGCAGGTCCTTGCGATAGTAGAGCGCCGGGGCGTCGGTGAAGGCCGGCATGGCGACGAGCTTGCCGTTCACCGTCTGCGACTCGATGATCGAGGGGAAGTGCTGGCCGGCGACGTCCTTGGCGGCCTCGGTGAGGTCGAGGAACTGGTCGGCGAGCTGCGGCGCCCAGATCACGTCGGTCTGGTAGACGTCGATGTCGGCATTGCCGGCCGCCAGCCAGAGCTTGTACTGGCCGAACTGGTCGGTCGTCGACGAGGGCATCGGGACGATGGTCACCTTGTTCCCGGTGTCGGCCTCGAACTTGTCGAGCTGGCCGCGCAGGAATGCCAGGCCATTGCCGGTGTCGCCCGACACCATGGCGAGATCGGCGGCCTGGGCCGCCATCACGCCGAGGGTGGCACTGGCGAGCAGGCCGGCGATCAGGGACTTCAACTTCATGGATGTTCCTCCCAAAGGACATGTTGCCGGGAGGCAGGCGAACACGACCGGCGCCTCATCGGCGCGGATCCTGCACAGACTCCTCCCAAAAGCGGCCTCGGGTTGGGGAGCGTGGCGCCCTCCCAAAGCGCTTTGATCGAACCGTATTTGCCCATCGTTCACTCTGTCAAGCAGTTACAAGGCAGATTCTTCTTCAAGCCCTACGAATTGCAGCAAATTCTCCATGTTATTCAATGTGATAGGAAAATCATCTCGCGCGTGCGCGCGGGTGATGCCCTTCGAGGTCTGAGGTACGAACCTCAGATTGGACGGGCGTCTCAGAAGCGCTTGCCAAATGATTTGAAATCGCTTTGGATGATGTCGGGGGCTGGGAGGAGCAAGATGATGTCGGGGGCTGGGAGGAGCAATATGGCTGGCGCAACGCGCGTCCTTGCCCTACTGCCATGCCGCTGCAGGCACGCAGCGAGCGGCGAAGGGGCAATTCGCGGATGAATCTCAAGGAGTTGGCGAGGAACCTCGGTCTGTCCCAGACGACGGTGAGCCGCGCCCTCAACGGCTATCCCGAGGTCAACGAAGCCACCCGGCAGCGCGTCAGCGAGGCCGCGGTGCGGCTGGGCTATCGCCCCAATGCCAACGCCCGGCGCCTGGCGACCGGCCGGGCCGGCGCCATCGGCGTCACCTTGCCCCTGCAGCGATCGATGCATTTCGGGCCGCATACGGCTGAATTCCTCTCAGGTATCAGCGAGCGGCTCGCCCACCTCGACATCGACATCGTAGTGACCCCGATCGATACCGACGACGAGGTGCCGGTCTATCGGCGACTGCTGGCCGGCAAGCGCATCGACGCGCTGGTGCTGTCAGCGCCGACCCCCAACGACGAGCGCATCGCGGCATTGACCGAACTGGACATGCCATTCGTGCTGCACGGGCGGGCTGAGAACATCAAGATTCCCCACGCCTGGCTGGACATCGACAATGAAGGCGCGTTCCGGCGCGCCACCAGCCACCTGCTCGACCTGGGCCACCGGACCATTGCCTTCATCAACGGCCCGCAGGACCAGACCTTCGCCATCCACCGTGAGCGCGGTTTTCGGGCCGCCATGCAGGAGCGCGGCCTGTCGCCGATCCCCAAGCTCATCGGCGGCGGCCGTTTCACCGACGAGAACGGCTTCCGCCTCGCGCAGGCCTTCCTCGAGCACAAGCCGCGGCCCACGGCTTTCCTCGCCGGCTCGATGATGACGGCGCTGGGCGTGTTCCGCGCACTCCGTCTCGCCGGACTCGAGCTCGGCAGGGACGTGTCGATGATCGCGCACGACGACGTCTTCCCCTATCTCAACGCCGACAACATGGTACCGTCGATGTCGACGACGCGCTCGTCGATCCGCGCGGCGGGCGACCGCATCGCCGACCTGGTGCTGCAGATGCTGGCGGGCAAGCCGGCCGAAGAGATCCACGAGCTCTGGCCGGTCGAGCTGGTGCTGCGCCAATCGACGGGACCTGGCCCGGCCCGGTAATGGGCGATGACCAGGACTGCTGCGAGGCGCATGTGCATGTCAGCGCCTCAGGCATGTCCCGGCCACGGACGGATCAAAAAGTGCGCAGCGGATTCGTGCAACCCGCTCCAGGCCGGCTGTGGAAAACCGCGCCGGCCGCTCGCATCCGGCCATCTCGACTCCTATCGCCGAAAGAGGCACTGTCACAATTGTCATAATTGGACTTCGGGGAGCCGACGAAGACAAAACACGGAGGTGCATGTGCGTCTTGTGACGCGGGCGTTTGCGGCCGTGGGGGAACACTTCCGAAGCCGTCACGCAGGTGTCATGTGGCCGAAATAGGTCAGACGCAGCTTTGTCGACGCTCCTCCTTGCGTACACAACAAGGCTAATATCAGGGAGACGCAGAATGATCAGGAAGAACGGGTTTGCCGCCTCGGTTTCGGTCGTCGCCATGCTGGCCTCGACCGCCACGATGGCGCAGACCGACATCAATGCCCTCTACGAAGCAGCCAAGGGCGAGGGTCAGCTGACCACCATTGCCCTGCCGCATGACTGGTGCGGCTATGGCGCCATCATCGAGGCCTTCAAGGCCAAATACCCCGGCATCACCGTCAACGAGCTGAACCCGGATGCCGGTTCCGCGGACGAAATCGAGGCCATCAAGGCCAACAAGGGCAATACGGGCCCGCAGGCACCCGACGTCATCGACGTCGGCCTTTCCTTCGGCCCGTCGGCCAAGGCCGAAGGCCTGATCCAGCCCTACAAGGTCGCGACCTGGGACACCATTCCGGACGATGCCAAGGACGCCGAAGGCTACTGGTACGGCGACTATTACGGCGTGCTCTCGTTCCTGGTGAACACCGACCTCGTCCCGACCGTCCCGACTTCGTGGGCGGACCTCAAGAAGCCCGAATACGCCAACGCCTTCGCGCTCGCCGGTGATCCGCGTGCGGCGAACCAGGCGATCTCGGCCGTGCATTCGGCCGGCCTCGCGACCGGCGCCGCTGCCGGAGCGGACGCCGCCAAAGCCGGCCTCGACTTCTTCGCCG
>DATCRS010000348.1:0-2143 GCA_036568845.1 Devosia sp.
GCCCCCGCCGACCTCGGTGCTCGTTGCGCTCCACTCCGGCATCGTCGAAGTGGCGGCGGACGGCACGGCGACCGTCACCTTCGACATGCCCGACTTCAACGGCACCGTCCGGCTGATGGCCATGGCCTGGTCGGCGAGCGCCGTCGGCCATGCGCAGAAGGACGTGATCGTTCGCGATCCGGTGGTCGTGACGCTGAGCCCGCCGCGCTTCCTGCGTATGGATGATACGTCGCGGCTGCTTGTCGAGATCAACAACATCTCCGGCCCGGCCGGGGCATACGAGGTGGAGCTCGTCACCGGCGATGGTCTCTCGACCACTGCCGCCGAAACCACGGTCGATCTCCAGACCGGCGACCGCACCTCGCTCAACCTCGACCTCACCGCCACGGCGCTAGGCGACAATGAGCTTCGGGTGCTGATCACCGGTCCGGACGGCAACGCGCTGGTCAAGGAACTGGTGCTGGGCGTCCGCCCCGCCTCGGGTCCGCGCACCACCAGCACCCTGATCCCGATCGAGCCCGGCGAGACGGTGACGCTCGACAAGAGCTACCTTGCCGATCTCATCCCGAACTCCGGATCGTTGACGGCGGCAATCGGCCCGATCGCCCGGCTCGACGTCCCGGCGCTGCTGATCTCGCTCGACCGCTACCCCTATGGTTGCGCCGAGCAGGTCTCCAGCCGTGCTTTCCCGCTCATCTATCTCAACGAGGTGGCACAGATGATCGGGCTCGGCGATGACGACAAGCTCGACCAGACCATCAAGGACGCGATCGCCAATCTGCTCGCCAAGCAGTCGTCGAGCGGCAGCTTCGGGCTCTGGGGTCCGTTCTCCTACTCGGACCTCTGGCTCGACTCCTATGTCACCGACTTCCTGCTCCGCGCGCAGGCCGAAGGCTACGCGGTGCCGGACCAGGCGATGACGCAGGCGCTCGACAACCTCGGGAACCAGGTCAGCTACGCGTCCGACTTCTCAAACGGCGGCGAGGACGTGGCTTATGCGCTCTACGACCTCGCTCGCGCCGGTCGGGCCGCCATCGGCGACCTGCGCTACTATCTCGAAGCCAAGCTCGACGCCTTCGCCACGCCGCTCGCCAGGGCCCAGCTCGGCGCCGCGCTCGCCCTCTACGGCGACCGCACGCGCTCGACCAAGGCCTTCCAGGCGGCCGTCGAGAGCCTCGGCAAGCTGCGTGAGGATCGCTACAGCTATCGCCGTGACTATGGCAGCAAGCTGCGCGATACAGCCGCCATCCTGGCGCTCGCCGCCGAGTTCACGCCCTCGGGCGTGGACCTGGCGGTGCTGGCCAAGGACCTCGAGACGCTTCGTGACGCCGCCCGCTGGACCTCCACGCAGGAAGACGCGTGGACGCTCGTTGCCGCCGCTGCCCTCGGCCGCCAGGCCGCGGATGGTTCGGTGACGGTCGATGGCGAAGCGCTTTCCGGTCAGGTCTACCGCCGCTACGACCAGGATCACTTCGAGAGCAACGAGGTGACCATCGTCAACAACGGCAACCGCCCGACCGAGGCCAAGGTAACCGTCACCGGTATCCCGGCTGTACCGCCGCCGGCGACGAGCGAGGGCTTCACCATCGTGCGCGAGTACTACACGCCGGAAGGCGAGTGGATCGAGACGCTCGAAGACGTCAAGCAGAACGACCGCTACGTGGTCGTCCTCACGGTGACCCCGACCACGCTCGGTTCCGGCCAGTATGTGGTCGCCGATCCGCTGCCGGCTGGTTTCGAGATCGAGAACCCGAACCTGCTGCAGGGGGCCGGCATCGCCGATCTCTCCTGGCTCACGGTGGACCAGCCGGCCCACTTCGAGGCCCGGACCGACCAGTATGTGGCGGCCTTCCGCTTCACCTCGTCGGCCTCGACCGTCACCACGGCCTACCTGGTCCGCGCCGTCACCCCGGGCACCTTTGTGGTGCCGGGCGCCATGGTCGAGGACATGTATCGCCCCGAGCTTCGTGGCAACACGGAAGCCGGTGAGATCGAGGTCTCGGCAGTCGGGCCGTGAGCACGCAACCCAAAGCCCGGCGCGCCCCGCGCGCGCCGGGTCTCCTCACCGCAACGCTGATCCTCGTCGCCTTCGTTGGCCTCATCGCCACGAACTACGGGCTCGCCGTGCTGCGCGACATCGGCT
>DATCRS010000349.1:0-4866 GCA_036568845.1 Devosia sp.
TGCTTCTATCACCCCGACGATCCGGCCGAGCTCAAGCGCCAGCAGATCGAAACCCTGCGCGCCGCTTACGACGCAGCGCGAAAAGTGGGCCGCGAGATCCTCATCGAGATCATCGCCTCCAAGGCGGGTCCGGTCGACGACAGCACCACCGCACGCGCCATGACCGAGCTCTACGATGCCGGTCTGAAGCCCGACTGGTGGAAGCTCGAGCCGCAGCCCTCCGTCTCCGCCTGGGCCAATGTCGACGGCGTCATCGAGTCCCGCGACCCCTATTGCCGCGGTGTCGTCATGCTGGGGCTCGAAGCCCCGATGGACCAGCTGCGCGCCGGCTTTGCCACGGCCAAATCCTCGCGCACGGTGCGCGGTTTTGCCGTAGGACGCACCATCTTTGCCGATGCCGCCAAGGCGTGGTTTGCTGGCGAGATGGACGACGCAGCCGCCATCGCCGACATGGCCGGAAGATTCCAGGACCTGGTGGACGTCTGGGAGGAGAACACCTGATGCAGAAGACCATTCGTCTCACCATGGCGCAGGCGCTGGCGAAGTTCCTCACCTGCCAGAAGACCGAGATTGACGGCAAGGTGGTGCCCATTTTCGGCGGCGTCTTCGCCATTTTCGGCCACGGCAACGTCGCGGGTTTCGGCGAGGCGCTCTACCAGGTGCGCGACGAGCTGCCGACCTATCGCGGCCACAACGAGCAGAGCATGGCGCATGCAGCCATCGCCTTCGGCAAGGCCAGCTTCCGCCGCCGCATGATGGCCGCGACCTCGTCCATCGGGCCGGGCGCCACCAACATGGTGACGGCCGCGGCGCTGGCGCATGTCAACCGCATCCCGCTGCTGCTCCTCCCCGGCGACGTCTTCGCCAACCGCGGTCCCGATCCGGTGCTGCAGCAGGTGGAGGACTGGGGCGACGGCACCGTCTCGGCCAACGACGTGTTCCGCCCCGTGAGCCGCTATTTCGACCGCATCACCCGCCCCGAACAGATCATTTCGGCGCTCAACCGCGCCATGCAGGTGCTCACCGACCCGGCCGAGTGCGGCCCGGTGACACTGAGCCTCTGCCAGGACGTGCAGGCCGAGGCCTTCGACTATCCGGAGAGCTTCTTTGCCGAGCGCATCTGGATACCCCGCCGTCCGCAGCCAGACGCGCGTGAGCTCGACGCCGCGGTCGCGGTTCTGAAATCTGCGCAGAAGCCGGTGATCATTGCCGGCGGCGGCGTGCTCTATTCAGAGGCGGCACCGACGCTCAAGGCCTTTGCCGAAAAGCATGGCATCCCGGTGATGGAAACCAATTCTGGTAAGTCGAGCCTGCCGCACGACCACCCGCTCAATATGGGCTCGGTCGGCGTCACCGGTTCGTCGGCCAGCAACCTTCTCGCCGAGCAGGCCGATGTGGTGCTGGCCGTCGGCTCGCGCCTCCAGGATTTCACCACCGGTTCCTGGGCCCTGTTCAAGGCCGAAGGCGTCACGATTGTCGGGCTCAACACGCAAGCCTTCGATGCCGGCAAGCACCGAGCCCAGCCGCTGGTCGCCGACGCCAAGGCCGGGCTCGAGGCGCTCGACGCCAGGCTTGGCGGCTGGAAGACGGCCGACACCTGGGTGTCGACCGCCAAGGCGGCCAAGACCGATTGGCTCGCCGCCGCCAAGCTCGTCACCGACCCCACCAACGCGCTCCCCTCCGATGCACAGGTGATCGGCGCCGTACACCGTGCTCGCGGCTCGCAGGCGACATTGGTCTGCGCGTCGGGTGGCCTGCCGGGCGAACTGCACAAGCTCTGGCCGGCGGGCGAGCCGGGCAGCTACCACATGGAATACGGCTACTCGACCATGGGCTACGAGATCGCCGGCGGCCTCGGCGTGAAGCTGGCGAAGCCCGACCACGACGTCATCGTCATGCTCGGTGACGGCAGTTACATGATGATGAACTCCGAGATCGCCACCTCGGTGATGCTGGGCAAAAAGCTCACCATCGTCGTGCTCGACAATCGCGGCTTCGGTTGCATCAACCGGCTGCAGATGGCTACCGGCGGCGCCAACTTCAACAACCTGCTGAAGGATACCCAGCACGAGGTCCTCCCCGAGATCGACTTCGCCATGCATGCCACTTCGATGGGCGCATGGGCCAAGAAGGTCGCCTCGATCGCCGATCTCGAGGCGGGGCTGGCAGAGGCCGCGGAGATCGATCGCACCACCGTCCTGGTCATCGATACCGACCCGCTGATCTCCACCGACGCCGGCGGGCACTGGTGGGACGTGGCCGTGCCCGAAGTCTCGGTTCGGCCGACGGTGAATGCGGCACGGAGAGAGTATGAGGACGCGCTGAAGGGGCAGCGGCTGTGATGGTGGATCGTTCCCCCTCATCCGCCCTTCGGGCACCTTCTCTCACGAGGGGAGAAGGATGCTGGGGTGAGATCGTGCCGCATCGCCTTCTCCCTTGATGGGAGAAGGGGGCCGAAGGCCGGATGAGGGTGGCGGAGAGCCACCGCATTCTCGGCATTCCAAGAACAAGGTGACCAAGATGAAAGCCAAACTGGGCATGTCTCCGATCGCGTGGTGGAACGACGATCTCGTCGAGCTCAGCGACGACGTGAGCCTCGAGGAGTGCCTCAGGCAGTCCCGTTCCGCCGGCTTTACCGGCATGGAAAAAGGCCGCCGCTTCCCCGACGATCCGGCGGTGATGCTCCCCATCCTCAAGAAGGCCGACGTGACGCTCTGCGGCGGCTGGTTCTCGGGTACGCTGGTCGACGAGGAGCTCGCCGCCAACAAGGACCGCATCGCCCCGATGATCGAGCTCTTCAAGGCGGTCAGTGCCCCCTGCATCGTCTATGGCGAAGTCGGCCGCTCGATCCAGGGCGACCGCTCGAAGCCGCTGGCGACCAAGCCGAGACTCTCCGACGACGAGATGCGGGCCTATGCGAGGAAAGTCACCGCCTTCGGCGAGTGGTGCGCGGAGCAGGGCATGCCGCTCAGCTACCACCACCACATGGCGGCCGTGGTCGAGACCGAGCCTGAGCTCGATGCCTTCATGGCCGCCTCCGGCCCCGGCATCCCGCTGCTTCTCGATGCCGGCCACCTCGCCTTCGCAGGCGGTGATGTGCTCCGCGCCATCGACAAGCACCACGCTCGCATCAACCACGTGCATGTCAAGGACATCCGCAAGCCGGTCGTAGACGGGCTCGACCGCACCAGGCAGTCGTTCCTCGATGCCGTGGCGCTCGGCGCCTTCACCGTGCCGGGCGACGGCTCGCTCGATTTCGGCGCCATCGTGCAGCGCTTCGCCGACTATGGCTACGAAGGCTGGTTCGTGGTCGAGGCCGAGCAGGATCCGAAGAAAAACCCGCCGCTCAAGATGGCCCAGGTCGGCCACAACGAGCTAATGCGGGTGATGACCGCCGCAGGCTATACGGTCGAAACGCAGGGCTTCCCCAATGGCTAAGCGCCCCCCGGAGTGCTTTCAGGAAAGCTTGCAGACCTTTCCGGCTCGAAAGCACGACAAGACCAGGACTCTGCGCTACAACCGCTCGATCTGATCGAGAGGATTTCAAAGGTGGCCGAAGGCAAGCCAAACGACAAGCCTGGATTCATGACGCTGGGGTGGTTCGAGCCGCTCTATCGGCGCATCATCCTCCTCGCCATCATCGCCGCCTGGTGCGTGTGGGAATGGGTCTGGAACAAGGACCAGTTTTGGGGCGCAATCACGCTGGCCATGATCGTCTACGCGATCTGGACCTTCTTCATCAATTTCGACAAGGCGCTGGCCAAGCAGCGCGAGGACAATGCCAAACCTAAGAGTTAGGCCGCGCGCGGCTACCGGACAGGTCCATCACGTCACGCCGGAAAATGCCGGCTGGATCTATGTGGGCTTCGACCTCTGGAAGATCGCGACCGGTGAAACCGTCACCGGCGGCCTCGCCGACCGCGAGGTGTGCCTCGTCTTCGTCTCGGGCAAGGGCCGGGTCACCGTCGATGGCGTCGATCTCGGCGAGCTGGGCGAGCGCATGTCGCCTTTCGATGGCGCCGCCTATGCCGTCTACGCGCCGGCTGGTGCCAAGTGGCAGGTCACGGCAAGCACCGATCTCGAGCTTGCAGTCTGCACCGCGCCGGGAAAGCCCAGCTCGCATCCCACCCGTGTCATCACGCCCGACCAGATCGAAAAACTCACCCGCGGCAGGGGCACTAACACCCGCTATCCCAGCAATATCCTGCCCGAGGATCATCCGGCGGATTCCCTCTTGGTGGTCGAGGTCATCACCCCGGGCGGTCACACCTCGAGCTACCCCTCGCACCGGCACGACGAAGACGACCTGCCGCGCCAGAGCTTCCTCGAAGAGACCTACTACCACCGCTTTTCGAAGCCCCAGGGTTTCGGTTTCCAGCGCGTCTACACCGACGACCGCTCGCTCGACGAAACCATGCTGATCGAAGACGGTGACGTGGTCCTCGTCCCCAAGGGCTACCATCCGGTCGCTGCCATCGCCGGCTACGACATCTACTACCTCAACGTCATGGCCGGCCCCACCCGCACCTGGAAGTTCCACAACCAGCCCGAGCACGAGTGGATTCTGGGGCTGTAAACCCCGCCACCTCTCCTGTCGGGCACCCTCTCCCGCGGGCGGGAGAGGACGCTGACTGCAAGCCATTGTGCCAGCTGAGCAAAAAGAACTTATCCCCGCGCTTCGGCACTGGGTTAGATTCACTCCCGTCAACTCCGCGGTGGACGGGTAGCGCGACGAACGCTGGCGGAGAGATTGCCGGGAGGGGGAAGGGAGTCGTCCCAAGCCCCTGGGCCAAGCGCACGGAGTAGGGAAGGCCAACCGACTCACTCCCGACGCGCGGGACAATGCCAGAAACCCCGGTCCCCGGA
>DATCRS010000350.1:0-4848 GCA_036568845.1 Devosia sp.
GGAAATAACCGCCGGTGGCCCTTAGGTCGCTGAGTGTGGGGAACGCGCCCTCCACCCCCTATACTCTCCTGATGATTCGCCCGAGCCTGAAAGCCTAGATGTCCGACGCCGATACCCTGCCGCCCGATGAGGACAACCAGCGCATAGTCGACCTGCGCAAGGCGCTCGAAGAGCGCTACCTCTCCTATGCGCTCTCGACCATTACCCAGCGTGCGCTGCCCGATGCCCGCGACGGCCTTAAGCCGGTCCATCGCCGCATCCTCCACGGCATGCGGCTCCTTCGCCTTGATCCGGATGGCGCCTACAAGAAGTCGGCCAAGGTCGTCGGCGACGTGATGGGTTCGTTCCACCCGCACGGCGACCAGTCGATCTACGACGCCTTGGTCCGCCTGGCGCAGGACTTCGCGATGCGCTACCCGCTGGCGGACGGGCAGGGCAATTTCGGCAATATCGACGGCGATCCGGCCGCGGCCATGCGCTACACCGAAACGCGCATGACCGACATCGCCATGCGGCTGATGGAGGGGATGGCCGAGGACGCCGTCGACTTCAAGCCGACCTATGACGGCGCGGCCGAAGAGCCGGTGGTGCTGCCGGCGAACTTCCCGAACCTTCTGGCCAACGGCTCGCAGGGCATCGCGGTCGGCATGGCGACCTCGGTGCCGCCGCACAACGTCGCCGAGCTCTGCGAGGCGGCGCTCCACCTCATCAATGCCAACCCGAACGCCTCGGCCACCGAGCTGATGCAGTTCATACCGGGTCCGGATTTTCCCACCGGCGGCATCCTGGTCGAGAGCCGCACCTCGATCGAGAACGCATACGAAACCGGCCGCGGCTCCTTCCGCCTGCGCGCCCGCTGGCACAAGGAAGACAAGGGGCGCGGCGTCTACCAGATCGTCGTCACCGAGATCCCGTACGGCGTGCAGAAGTCAAAGCTCGTCGAAAAGGTCGCCGAGCTGCTGATCGCCAAGAAGCTGCCGCTGCTGAAAGACGTGCGCGACGAGAGCGCCGACGACATCCGCCTCGTCCTCGAACCCCGCGCCGGCACCGTCGACCCCGTGATCCTCATGGAGCAGCTCTTCCGGCTCTCCGATCTCGAGCAGCGCGTGCCGCTCAACATGAACGTGCTCGATCAGGGCACGACGCCCAAGGTCATGAGCCTTGCCGAGGCGCTGAAGGCCTGGCTCGAGCACCGCAAGGACGTGCTGCTTCGCCGCACCCAGCACCGGCTCGAGCAGATCGCCCGGCGCCTGGAAGTGCTCGACGGCTACATCGTCGCCTATCTCAACCTCGACGAGGTGATCCGCATCATCCGCGAGGAGGACGATGCCAAGGCCTCGCTGATGGCGACCTTCAGCCTCACCGACAACCAGGCCGAAGCCATCCTCAACATGCGGTTGCGCAGCCTGCGCAAGCTCGAAGAAATCGAGCTCAGGACCGAGCACAAGCAGTTGACCGAGGAGCAGGGCCATCTCAACGCACTGCTGGCGTCCGATCGCAAGCAGTGGGGCGAGATCACCAAGCAGGTCAACGACCTCAAGAAGGCCTATGGCCCCGACACTGCCGCCGGCAAGCGCCGCACCACCTTCGCCGACGCGCCCGACGCCGACCACGAGGACGTCTCCCTCGCCATGATCGAGCGCGAGCCGATCACCGTGATCCTCTCCGAAAAGGGCTGGATCCGCGCCATCAAGGGCCACACCTCGGAGATCGACGAGAAGAGCTTCAAGACCGGCGACCGGCTGAAGCTCTTCGTCCACGCCGAGACCACCGACAAGTTGCTGCTGCTCACCACCGGCGGCAAGGTCTATACGCTGGGCGGCGACAAGCTGCCGGGTGGTCGCAGCCAGGGCGAGCCGGTGCGGCTCATGGTCGATATCGAAGAAGGCCAGGACATTGTCGACCTCTTCGTCCATCGTCCGAGCACCAAGCGCATCATCGCGTCCAGTGTCGGCAACGGCTTCGTCGTCGCTGAAGATGAGCTCATCGCCAACACCCGCAAGGGCAAGCAGGTCCTCAACTTGTCGGGCACGGAGGAAGCCAAGCTGTTGGTGCCGGTCACCGGCGACACCATCGCCGTCATTGGCGAGAACCGAAAGCTCCTCGTGTTCCCGCTGCACCAGGTACCCGAAATGGCCCGCGGCAAGGGTGTGCGCCTGCAGCGCTACAAGGACGGCGGGATCTCCGATCTGAAGACGTTCAGCACCAACGAGGGCCTCACCTGGACCGACTCCTCCGGCCGTACCTACACCAAGCCGATGGCCGAGCTCACCGACTGGCTCGGCGACCGCGCCTCCGCAGGCCGGCAACCCCCGAACGGGTTCCCGCGCAACAACAAATTCGTGGGGTAGGGGTGCTCCCCTTCCCGCTTCCTCTCAGGGGATGTTCGCCCGCTATTTGCTGTTGCGGACTTTGTACATCGTGCGGCTTACGCCGCTGATGGTCTGGTCGACTTCCTTTCGGAGTGGCGACTTGTCGAGATAGGCTTGTGCTGCCTCCCGGTTCTGCCAGACCGCAACCACCATCGCGTCAGTGGGATTGTCCATGCCCTGCAGATTGTAGGCATGCAGCAAGCCGGGGGTCTGCTTGAAGCGTTCGAAGAACGCGTCGGTCTGCTCGTCCGGAAGCTTGTCTGCCTTAAGAATGTAAGCGAACATCTGGTACCTCCTGCGAAAGCACGCTTCACAGAGGCGACCTTATCGAGGCCCCATGAAAGCGGCCTGTTGGACTTATCGCATGATCGAGGGGCAGCGTCCACGCGAGGCGGCACGCCGCGGCGGTCATCGAACCGCTGAGGACTGCCTCGGTTGTCACCCTGACCGCCGGCTACTGAGCTGCCGCGGGCTCCACTGAAAACCGCACCACGATCGGCAGGTGATCGCTGCCTGTATCGGTGCTGGCGTGAACATCGTGAACCACAATGCCGCCACGGGTCAGCACGTGGTCGAGCGGCAGCATCGGAATGGTGTCCATCAGCCCATCGGGGAAGAACCGGTGGGGCACCGTGAAGCGCAGCGGAAAGGTGACGACGTTGCGCGTCTGCCGCTCGAGCATGGTGCGGGTGGCGAAATCGCGCATGGCGTAGGACCAGGGCGTCGAGTTGAAGTCGCCCACCACCAGCAGCGGGCCCTCGGTTTCGTTGACGGCGAGGGTCAGCTCCTCGAATTGCTTCGTCTGCCGCATCACCGGTACCGGCCAGTCGAGATGCGTGGTCAGCACCGAGAACGGTGCGCTCCCCTCGGGCGCGAAGCTGGCGAGGATGCGGGCGGTTCGCTGCTTGCTATAGGCATCATTGGGGCAGGCGCCGTCTTCCTCGGCTTCCTGGAACGGGAGCTTGGAATAGATGGCGATATTGGCGCGCTTGCCGCCTCGGCACTGGGCGAAATAGGGGTATTGCGCCTCGAGCAGCGGATGGAGCTCGCTCGACTGCTCGCCGAAATACTCCTGCAGAGCAATGATGTCGGGCTGCTCCCTTTCGATTGTCGCCTTCACCCGTTCCATGTCGTAGTTGAGCCCGAAGACGTTGTGGGTCATGAGTGTATAGACCGGTCGTTGGTCCGAGGGCGGCGCCGTGTGCGGCATGAACCCATAGGCGACCTCGGGGAGGAAGGTCGCGCCCGAGGCCACCAGGCCCGCGCCGGCCACCCCCAGGATCCACGCCTTCCAGCGGCTTCCCCCAAAGCTGAGCAGCACGAGTACGCTCGCCAGCAGCGCGCCGAAAAACAGGAAGAGCTGGAAGTGGTTGAGGAGATCGAACTCCGGCACGGCGAAGCCGAGCAGCGCCAATACCGCGAATGCCGTGACGATAATGGCGCCGAGCGCAATCACAAGCCGGACGATGCCGAGTAGAAGGGTCATAAGTCGATCCGGTCGAGGCGGGACTAGTCGAGCCGGCGCCAGCCAAGCGGTCCGCGCTGCACCTCGAGCGGACGGAAACGGCCCTTGTAGGCCATCTTGGGCGAGTCCTTCACCCAGTAGCCGAGATAGACATAGCTCAGACCGGCGAGCTTCACCTGGCTGATGTGATCAAGTATGAGCAAATTCCCGAGACCGCGCGAGCCGAGGTCTGGGTCATAGAAACTGTAGACCATGGAGAGGCCGTCCGGCATCACATCGGTCAGCGCCAGCGCCACCAGCGGCCGGCCCGGCAGCGATCCCAGCCGATATTCGACCACGATGGTCTGCACCGGCGTGTCCTCGACCATGTACTCGTAATCGACATAGGTCATCTGCGTCATCCCGCCGCCGGCATGGCGGGTTTCGAGATAGCGCTTGAAGAGCGAAAACTGCTCGGCCGTCGCTCGCGGCGGGCAGACTTCGACAGTCACATCCTCATTGGCCTTCAGCACGCGGCGGTAGCGCGGCGAAATCTCGAAATCACGGGCGACGATGCGGACCGATTGGCAGGCGGCGCAGCCGTCGCAGGCCGGGCGGTAGATGAGGTTCTGGCTGCGGCGAAAACCATTGTCGCTGAGCAGATGATGCAGCGTGGCGGCGCGGCGGCCGGTCAGGTGGGTGAAGAGCTTGCGCTCCTGCTTGCCCGGCAGGTATGGGCAAGGCATCGCCGCCGTGAGGAAGAGCTGGGTGTTTTCCGGCGTCTGGTCCGTCATCTGCGGCCCGTGTGGTCAATATCCGATCACCCTACGCCGCAGCGCCCCGCGCGGCAACCGGCTGGGTCAGAGCCGCGCCTGCCGCCAGTGCCGGACCATGGGTGAACGCCGCACCATCAGCGTGCCGGTCAAGAGATCGTGCAGCATTTCGCGCCGCGGCGTGAACAGTGCGATGCCGAGCGAGACTGGCCAGGCGACCCAGATGGTGATCCAGAAAATGATCGGATGAATGAGGATC
>DATCRS010000351.1:0-3963 GCA_036568845.1 Devosia sp.
GCCTATGGCCAGGCGCTGCCCTATCACATCGACCCCAACGCCCGCGAGCAGGCGCCGAACCTGACGGCGGTGCCGACCATCCGGTTCCTGACCACCGCCGACTTCCCGCCGTTCAACTTCCGCGACGACAAGGGCGAACTCATCGGCTTCAACGTCGACCTGGCGCGCAGCCTTTGCGACGCGCTCAAGATCACCTGCACCATCCAGGCCTGGCCCTGGGAGCAGGCGGCGCGAGCGCTGGAGGACAATCAGGGCGACGCGCTGATCGCTGGCCTGGCGCTGACGCCCGAGAATGGCGCGCTGTTCGATTTTTCCTCGATCTACCTGGCGCTGCCTGCACGCTTCGTACTGCGGCTCGCCGACGCGCAGAGGTTCGATCCGGCAAGGCTGGACGGCAAGACCGTCGCGGTGCGCCGCGGCTCGACCCATGCAGAGTTCGTGCGGCGCTATTTGCCGAACGCCAAGCTCACCGAGTTCGACAGCGAGCCGGAGGCGCTCGATGCGCTGCGTGCCAAGCAGGTCGACGCCTATTTCGGCGATGCGATGCGGGCGTCGTTCTGGCTCAACGAGCATACCGACTGCTGCGATTTCGCCGGCGCACCCTATTTCCGGCCCGACCTTTTCGGCGAGGGCTTTGCGGTCGCGGTGCCGGCGGGGCATGACGCAGTACGGCTCGCGATCGACTACGGCCTCGCCCAGCTCAAGGAGTCCGGCCGGCTCGACGAGCTCTACCTGCGCTGGTTCCCGGTAAGTTTCTACTGAACCTCTGCGCGCCGGTGGCGGGCGCGGGCGGCGGCTTCGATGGCGGCGGTGACGAGGCGGTCGACCTCGAGCCGGTCGCGGATCATTTCGAGGAGGCGAAGCTCCTCCTGCTCGAGATGGAGATCGACCGCCGCCACTTCGACGCAGAGCGCATAGGCCGTGTCCTGCAGGCGCTTGGGCAGGGCCGCGACAGCCGCGTCGAGGACGCCATCCAGTCCGGCCGAACCATTGATCCGATCGACGCAGTCATTGGCGATCTGCGACAGGCGGTTGCGCACGAAGCCGGCGAAGACCGGCGCTTCGCCGACCAGCGTCTCGATACGCCGCAGCTCCTGGTCGGTCATCGCCGCATCGGCGGAAGCCGCCACGATCATCAGGTCGATCAGAGCTTCCTGCGCGCTCAAGGCCATTGTCGTCCCCGGTGTTCCATGTCCCGCATACCTAGGCAGGGTTGCCGGCCTTGGCAAGGCATGAGCCCGCGAGACCGTTGACGGGGCTCCCGGCAGGTGCCAGAGAGCCGTGTTCCCGAACTTCCAGCCAAAAAGGTCCGTTCCGTTGACCGCCGCCCCGCTGCCCGAACTCGATCCGTCGCTCTACGACGCTGCCCAGAACGCCCGCGCCTGGCCGTTCGAGGAAGCGCGCAAGATCGTGGCTCGGCTGCAGAAAACCGGGAAGCAGGAAGCGTTGTTCGAAACCGGCTACGGCCCCTCGGGCCTGCCGCATATCGGCACCTTTGGCGAGGTGGCGCGTACGACCATGGTGCGCACTGCCTTCCGCCTCTTGACGCGCGACGAGATCCCCACCCGGCTGCTCTGCTTTTCGGACGACATGGACGGGATGCGGAAGATCCCGGACAACGTGCCGTCCAAGGCATTTCTCGAGCCGCACCTGCAGAAGCCGCTGACCGCGGTGCCGGACCCCTGGACCAACGAGTTCACGAGTTTCGGCGCGCACAACAATGCGATGCTACGCCGCTTCCTCGACACCTTCGGGTTCAACTACGAGTTTGCCAGCGCCACCGACTACTACAAGTCCGGCCGCTTCGACGACATGCTGCTCCGCGCCGCCGAGCGCTACGCAGAGATCATGGCGGTGATGCTGCCGACCCTGGGCGAGGAGCGCCGCGCCACCTATTCGCCCTTCCTGCCGATCTCCCCGTCGTCGGGCCGCGTGCTCTACGTGCCGATGAAGCACGTGGACCCGCTCAACGGCACCGTCACCTTCGACGACGAGGACGGCACCGAGGTCACCTTGCCGGTGACCGGCGGCCACGTGAAGATGCAGTGGAAGCCGGACTTCGGCATGCGCTGGGCGGCGCTGGGCGTCGATTTCGAGATGTTCGGCAAGGACCACCAGACCAACCAGGCGCTCTACGACCGCATCTGCGAGATCCTCGGCGGCAAGGCCCCCGAGCACTATGTCTACGAGCTCTTCCTCGACGACCAGGGCCAGAAGATCTCGAAGTCAAAGGGCAATGGTTTGACCATCGACGAGTGGCTGACCTATGCCAGCCCCGAGAGCCTGGGGCTCTACATGTTCCAGAAGCCGCGCACGGCCAAGCGGCTCTATTTCGACGTCATCCCGCGCGCAGTGGACGAGTACTACCAGTTCGTCGCCGCCTACCAGAAGCAGGAGACGGCGGAGCGGCTGGAGAACCCGGCCTTCCACGTCCATTTCGGCCACCCGCCGGCGCTGGAAATGCCGATCACCTTCGGGCTGCTGCTCAACATCGTCTCGGCCTCCAACGCCCACGACACCACGGTGCTCTGGGGCTTCATCTCGCGCTATGTCGAGGGCGCGACGCCCAAGTCGCATCCCGAGCTCGATAAGCTCGCCGGCTATGCGGTGGCCTATTTCAACGACCGGGTGAAGCCGACCAAGACCTTCCGTGCACCGACGGACAAGGAGCGGGCGGCACTGGATGATCTGCGCAACCAGCTCGCCGCCCATGCCGGTTCGACCGATGCCGAGGCGCTGCAGAACATCACCTACGAGGTGGGCAAGGCGCACCAGTTCGAGCCGCTGCGCGACTGGTTCCAAGCGATCTACCAGGTGCTGCTCGGCGCCGACCAGGGCCCGCGGTTCGGCTCGTTCATCGCGCTCTATGGCGTCGAGGAAACCAGAAAACTCATCGCCGACGCGCTGGCGGGGAGGCTGCTGACGGCCTAGCTCGCCACGCGGCGATCCATGTGGGGAGGACAGGGCGTCTGTTGCGTCAGCCCTCATACCCTATTGCACGGGGCAGGCAACCCGAACTAGCCTCAGCGCGAGGGCCCACATGATCCAGGTTTCGAACAAAAAATACCAAATCTCACTGTGGATGAGCGAGGAGCATCGGGCGGACCCGGCGCTGCGCATGGAGTTCGACGACCTGCATGATGCGCGCGCGGAATTCGTGCGCCACAGGCAGTCCGGTACCTACCGCTCCGGCATTCTCTACGAATGGCGGAAGGTCAGCGGCTCATGGGATCTGGTGGAGCGTTTCCCGGACTAGGCGAGCATGTCCGGGGGATCGCGGGGATCGTAGGTGGCCGGCTGGTTGCGGTAGTAGCCGCGCCAGAGCGGGTAGAGGAAGAAGACGCCGCCGAGCATGGCCCAAAGCACCTCAGGGTCGCCGGTTCCGAGCGCGATGAGCAGCGGAACGACAAGGAGCGCGCTGGCGCCGGTGAGCAGGAAACCGGCGCCGAAATGGGTGTGCGAAGCCTCAAAGCCCCGAGTGAAGCGGATGCGGCCGGCATGACCGCCGTCCACGAGCCGCTGATGCAGGTCGACGACGAAGTCGTAGTAGTGCTCGGCCTGGCCGGCATCGGGCACGCCCTGGGCGGTGGAATTGACGACGACCAGCACCGCGCCGTTGCCGAACTTGATGGTGCAGTTGGTCGTGGTGCCGAAACGCGGCACGGTGATGCTCGCGAGGTTCACCGAGACGATGTCGGAGTAGAGCCGAAAACCCCAGCGGCCGTCGACCGGATAGGCGAGGCGATCGGCCTCGGGGATGACGCCCTGGTCCGTCATCTTCCAGAAGGCGCGCGTCCTGTGCCGGATGAAGAGATCGTAGAGCGTGCTGCCCTCGGCCGGACGGGGTGCCTTGGCCGGGGCAGCTCCGCTCATTGGCTGGCCCAGGTGATGCGGGCGATCCAGTCGACATCGGCCCTGGGTACGATGCGGGGAGCGTAGGCGGGATTGATCGAGTGGAGCTCG
>DATCRS010000352.1:0-3829 GCA_036568845.1 Devosia sp.
ACCGGAGCCACCGTCGTGCTCGTGGCCGTGGCTCTGGTCGCCTGCTGGCTGCCCGCCCGCCGCGCCACGAAAGTCGATCCGATGGTCGCACTGCGCGCCGAATGATCCGAAACCCGAGACAAAGAGACCACAGACCAATGATCCGCGACTCCGCCCATCACCTCGTGATAATTCTTCGCTCTCCGGGAGCGCACTTTCAACCTCCCGGATTTCCAGTCCTTGGTCCTTAGTCCCTGGTCTCTGTCTCCAGTCTTCTGCCTCTTTTCCACGCCATGCTCCTCGAAACCATCCTCCAAGACATCCGTATCGGTCTCCGCGTCCTGATCAAGGAACGATCGTTCTGTTTTCTCGCCGCCCTCGTCCTCGCCTTCGGCATCTGCGGCGTCATCACCATGTTCAGCGTGATCGACGGCGTGCTGCTGCGCGGCATGCCATTCCCGCAACCCGCGCAGCTCGTGGACGTGCAGTGGCGCGATCCCAAGCAGCCGCCCGAGGTCACCACCAACCTGCTGCCCGCGGACTATCTCGAGCTGCGCACCACCCAGCATTCGTTTTCCGACCTCGCGGCCTACCTCAACCTTTCGACGGTCAACATCACCATCAAGGCGATGCCGCAGCGGTTGCAGGGCGCCTACGTCACGGAAAACTTCTTTTCCGTCCTCGGGGTGAAGCCGGCGATGGGTCGCGATTTCACCGCCGCCGACAATGTGCCCGAGGCGCCGCGCGTGGCGCTGATCAGCCATCTGACCTGGCAGCATGAATTCAACGGCGACCCCGCCGTCGTGGGCCAGGGCGTGCGCATCAACGGCCGCGCGGCGACGATCGTCGGCGTCATGCCGCCGGGCTTCGCCTTCCCCCAGCAGGAGCAGATCTGGCTGCCGCTGTTCAACACCTTTGCCCCGCCGGCGAGGAATTTCCAGGTGGCCTCGGGCCTCGGGGTGGCGGCCGCGCCCAACGTCGGCATCCTCGCCCGCCTCAAGCCCGGGGTGCGGCTCAACCAGGCCCGGCAGGAATGGAACGCCCTCGCCGCCCGCTTCGCCGCGATGTATCCCGACACGAACAAGCTCTTCACCGAGGCCGCGGTGCGTCCGCTGATCCACAACTTTGTCGGCCGCAACCAGCGCATGATGCTCTACATCATGCTGGGCGCCGTGGTCGGCGTGCTGCTGATCGCCTGCGTAAACGTCATGAACATGCAGTTCGCCCGCGCCACCTTGCGGCAGAAGGAACTCGCCGTGCGCCACGCCCTGGGCGCCACGCGCGCGCGCCTTGTCCGCCAAATGCTCACGGAAAACGTGCTGCTCGCCGCCATCGGCGGTGGCGGCGGCATCCTGCTGTCACTCTACGCACTGGATTTGTTCCGCGATGCGCTGGCCGTGCAGCAACCGCCCCCGCCTTTCTGGATCCGTTTCTCCATCGATCCCCGCGCGCTGGCCGTCACCGTCGGGGTGGCCATGCTCTCGGCCATCGTTTCCGGCCTGCTGCCGGCGTTTTTCGCCTCGCGCGCCAACGCCACCGATGCGCTCAAGGAAGCCGGGCGCGGCAACACCAGCGGCGCGACCAGCGCCATGACCCGCCTGCTCGTCATGAGCCAGATCGGCCTCACCTGCGCGCTGCTGGTGCTGTCCACGCTCGTCATCCGCTCCGTCGTCAACCAGCAGCGGATCGACTACGGCTACGACACCGCGGCCCTGCTCTCCGCCCGCGTGGGTCTGTTTTCCTCCGATGACTATCCCGCTGCCGCGGACCGGCAGAAATTCTACGACCGGGTCCTGCGCCAGTTGCGCGCTACGCCCGGCATCGCGGCAGCCTCGGTGACCTCGCGCTTCCGCATGATTCTCGGCGGCAACGGCGCCTACGAAATCGACGGCATCAGCTACGCCAGCGAACGCGACCGTCCGCAGGGCTCCTTCGAGAACGTCAGCGATGGCTATTTTGCCACCCTCGGCTTGAAGATCATCGAGGGCCGCGATTTCACCGCGGAGGACAACGACGCGCGCCAGCCGGTCGCCATCGTCAGCGCCTCGTTTGCGCGCCGGCATTTTGGCGGCGAAAGTGCGCTCGGCCGGCAGGTCCGGCCCTTCATCCCCGGCAGTCCCGGGCCGTGGCGGACCATCGTCGGGGTCGTGCCCGACACGGTCATGCAAGCCCCGCCGCTCAGTCCGCAAATGAACACGGTCGGAATGTATATTCCGTTGAACGTGCTTACCCCGCAATTCGCGAGCATTCTTGTGCGACCGCAGGGCGGCCCGCCCCGCGCGATCGACGACCTGCTGCGCAAGACCGTCGCGTCGGTCGACCCCAACCTGCCGCTCTATTTCGTCGAAACGCCCGAGCACAGCCATGCGGAGTTTCTCGCGCAAAACCGCATCCTTGCGACCATGTTCAGCCTGTTCGGCGGCGTCGCCACCGTGCTCGCCGCGGTCGGCCTGTATGGCGTGATGGCTTTCGCGGTCAGCCAGCGCACCCAGGAATTCGGCGTGCGCATGGCACTCGGCGCCGACCGCCGCCAGATTGTGGCGATGGTTCTTGGCCAGGGCGGACGGCAACTGGTCATCGGCCTCGGCCTCGGTCTGCTGGCGGCCGTGCTGCTCGTGCTCTGGTTCACGAGCGCATATGCCGGGCTGTTCTTCGGCGTAAACCGGTTCGACCCGACGATCTATGGCTTCGTGGCGCTGCTGCTCACCGCCGTGGCCGCCCTCGCCTGCTTCGTGCCTGCCCTGCGCGCCACCCGGGTTGATCCCATGGTGGCGTTGAGAACGGAGTAAATCGTTCTCGTTCTCCTAATCCCAATCGTTCTCTCCTCCGAAACCCCACAACACCAATCCCGGGATTACGAGAAGGATTAAGAGAACGATTCGGTCCCTTGGTCTCTCGTCCCTGGTCTCTGGTCTCGGCCTCCCCTTTCCCCTCTCATGCCCTCCGACCTCCTCGCCTGTCGTGCCCCGCGCGACTGGACGAGCCAGCCATAGGCTTGGCGACGGCTGGCCTACACTCCCGAAACTCCACTCATCATGCATACCGATCTCAAATTCGCGATTCGCAGCCTCTTAAAGTCCCCCGGCTTCGCCTTCACCGCCATCGCCACCCTGGCACTCGGCATTGGCGTGTGCACCGCTATGTTCAGCATCGTGCAGGCGGTACTGCTCAAGCCGCTGCCATTCCGCGAACCCGCCCGCCTCGTGTGGATTGAAAACACCGGTGGTGGCGGACTCTCCGGCCGCACGTCGCGCGTCGATGTGTTCAATGGCTGGCGCGAGCACAACCGTAGTTTCGAATCGCTTGCCGCCTACTTCGCGTTTTCCGATTACGGTCGCCTCAAGCTCAGCGGCACCGGCGAGCCGGAGAGCCTGCGCAGCGTCGGCGTTTCGGACAACTTTCTCCCCACTCTCGGGGTCACGCCGCTGCATGGTCGCAATTTCACCGCAGAGGAATGCCGTTGGCAGGGCTTCAGCGGCCTCGGCCCGAAACCCGGCGCCGTCATCCTCAGCCACGGTTTCTGGCAGCGCCGCTTCGGGGGAGATCCGACGATCATCGGCCGCAGCCTCACGCTCAACGGCACTCCGACCACCGTCGTCGGCGTGCTGCCCGCGACCTTCGATTTCGATTCCATCTTCACCCCGGGAAACGAGGTTGATGTCATCGAGCCGTTCCCGCTCACGCCCGAGACCGCCCGCTGGGGCAACACGATCTTCGGTCTCGGCCGCCTCCGGCCGGGTGTCAGCGTGGCGCAGGCCCAGGCTGAGCTCCTGGTCATCAACGAACAGCTCCGCGCGGGCCCTCTCGGCACAGGCAATGATTTCGGCGTCGTCATCACCCCGCTTGACTC
>DATCRS010000353.1:0-3470 GCA_036568845.1 Devosia sp.
ACGCTACCGCAATCTCGTGGAAGCCGTGGTCCGCACCAACGCCTATCAGCGCGACGGTGCCGGCAATCGTCGCCCGGCGCTCGCGCTGAAGTTCGACTGCGCCGCCATCGACGAGCTGCCGCAGCCAAAGCCCTTCCGCGAGATCTTCGTCTATTCGCCACGGGTAGAGGGCCTGCACCTCCGCTTCGGGCCCATTGCCCGCGGCGGCCTCAGGTGGTCGGACCGGCCGGAGGATTTCCGTACTGAAGTGCTGGGGCTGGTGAAAGCGCAGCAGGTGAAGAACGCCATCATCGTGCCCGTGGGCGCCAAAGGCGCCTTCGTGCCCAAGCAGATGCCATTGAAGGCCGACCGCGAAACCGTGCAGCGCGAAGGCACCGCCTGCTACAAGATCTTCGTCTCCACCCTGCTCGACGTCACCGACAATATCGTCGATGGCCGCGTCGTCGGTCCGCCCGATGTCGTTGCTCGCGACCCCGAGGACCCCTATCTGGTTGTCGCCGCCGACAAGGGCACCGCTACCTTCTCGGACACCGCCAACTCCATCGCTCTCGACCGCGACTTCTGGCTCGGGGACGCTTTCGCCTCTGGGGGCTCGGTGGGCTACGACCACAAGAAGATGGGCATCACCGCCCGCGGCGGCTGGGAGGCGGTGAAGCGCCACTTCCGCGAGCTCGACCGCGATATCCAGACCCAGCCGTTCACGGTGGTCGGCGTCGGCGACATGTCCGGCGACGTCTTCGGCAACGGCATGCTGCTGTCGCCACAGATTCACCTCATCGCGGCTTTCGATCACCGCGACATCTTCATCGACCCCGACCCGGACCCGGCCGTGAGCCTCGCCGAACGGGCCCGCCTCTTCGGCCTCGCCCGCTCCAGCTGGCAGGACTACAACAAGGATCTGCTGTCGAAGGGCGGTGGCATCTATTCGCGCTCGTTGAAGCAGGTGCCGCTCTTCGCCGAGGCCCGCCGCGTCCTCGGCCTCGGCAGCGAGCCCGTCACCCCCAATGACGTGATCCGCGCCATTCTCAAGGCCGAGGTCGACCTGCTCTGGTTCGGCGGCATCGGCACCTATGTGCGCGCCTCGACCGAGACCGACGCCCAGGCCGGCGACAAGGCCAATGACGCGCTACGCATTGCCGGCAGCGAAATCCGCGCCAAGGTAGTGGGCGAAGGCGCCAATCTCGGCGTAACGCAGCGCGGCCGCGTCGAATATGCCCTTGCCGGGGGCCGCATCAACACCGATGCCATCGACAATTCCGCCGGCGTCAACTCCTCCGACCTCGAGGTCAACATCAAGATCGCGCTCGGCGCCCTCACCCGCTCGGGCCAGCTCACCTACCAGGTACGCAACGATTTCCTCGCCTCGATGACCGACGAAGTCGCCGCGCTCTGCCTCCGCAACAACTCCCTGCAGACGCTCGCCATTTCGGTGGCCGAGCACCGCGGGCTTGCCGAATTCCCCGACCACCTCAGCCTCATCGACGCGCTGGAAAAGCGAGGTCTGCTCAACCGCGCGGTGGAGTTCCTGCCTTCCGATGAGGCGCTACGCGAGCGCGCGAGCGCCGGTCGCGGCCTTACCCGGCCCGAGCTCGCGGTGATCCTCGCCTATGCCAAGCTGACGCTCTTCACCGACCTCCTGGCGACGACGGTTACCGATGATCCCTACCTCAGCAAGGAGCTCTACCGCTATTTCCCTGCCCGGCTGGTCGAGACCTTCCGGCCGGCGGTGGACGGCCACCGGTTGCGGCGGGAGGTCATCGCCACAGTCCTCTCCAACGCCATGATCAACCGCGGCGGTCCGGCCTTCGTCAACGAGATGCAGGCGGCGACCAGCGCCGATGCCGGCCAGGTCGCGGCAGCCTATGCCGCCGCCCGCGACAGCTATGGCCTGCAGGACGAGAACGCCGCCCTGGACGCGCTCGACGGCACCATCTCGGGCGAAACCCAGCTCGCCCTCTATGCCGAGATCGAGGCGTTGCTCACCCGCGAAACGCTCTGGTTCCTGCGCAACACTCCGTTCGACCAGGGCCTTCAGCCAGTCATAACACGTTACTCAGCTGGCGTTGCCGCCATCCGTGGCCAGCTCGGCTCCCTGCTGCCGCCCTATCTGGCCGACGCCATCGCGAAGCGCGCCACCCAGTTCGAGTCGGGTGGCACGCCGCGCGACGTGGCCCGCCGCATGGCCGAGCTCAGTGCCCTCTCGATGGCCACCGACATTGTCCTGGTGGCCGACCGCGCGGGCGCGGACGTTCTGGAAGCGGCCGCGGCCTTTTTCGGCGTGCTCGATGTCTTCCAACTCGGCCGCATCGTCGAAACCGGCAGCCGCATCGTTCTCGCCGACCGTTTCGACCGCATGGCGCTGGACCGCGCCCTGGCCAACCTGATGCGGGCCCAGCGCGACCTCACCGTGGATGTACTCGCCACCGAAGGCGACGACATCAAGGCCCGCCTCGCCGCCTGGCGCGCCGCCGACCCGGCCGGCATCGACCGCGTCACTGCCGCCGTCCAGGGGCTGACGGAAGGTGAAATGACCGTCTCCCGCCTCTCCGTCGCCGCCGGCCTCCTCGCCGATCTTGCGAGGAGTGCGTGAGATGAAACACACTCTCGACCTTGACCGGCAACTGTTGGACGAGGCTAAGCGGGTCACGGGGATGAAGACGTACAAGGCCACGGTCGACCAGTGCCTTCGCCTACTCGTCGAGCTTCACGGCAAGAAGCTCAAGACCGCCAAGCCATAGTCGAGAAAGGCGCCTAGTGCCTGAAGTGCCGCATCCCCGTGAACACCATGGCGATCCCCGCCTCGTCGGCAGCGTCGATCACCGCTTGGTCGTTCATCGAGCCTCCCGGCTGGATTACCGCGGTCGCGCCGGCTTCCACCGCGGCCAGCATGCCGTCGGGGAAGGGGAAGAAGGCGTCGGACGCGACCACCGAGCCGTGCGTCAAGGCGCCCTCGATGCCTGCGGCTGCGGCCGCATCGATCGACTTGCGGTGCGCCACGCGGCTTGAATCGAGCCGGCTCATCTGCCCTGCGCCGATGCCCACCGAGGCGCCGTCCTTCACATAGATGATGGCGTTGGACTTGACGTGCTTGGCGATCTTCATCGCCAGCTTCATATCCGCCAGCTCCGCATCCGTCGGCTGCTTCTTAGTGACCACCTTGAGCTCGAGCGCGTCGATCTGCCCCGTGTCCCGCGTCTGCACCAGCAGCCCGCCGGCCAGCGATTTCACCTGCAGCCCAGCCGCCTTCGGGTCGGCGAGCGCGCCGGTGACGAGGAGCCGCAGGTTCTTCTTGGCGGCAATGATCTTGATCGCTTCGTCGGTCGCCGCCGGTGCGACGATCACCTCGGTGAAGGTCTTGACGATCTCGGTCGCCGTGTCGCCGTCGATCTCGCCGTTGAGCGCGATGATGCCGCCGAAGGCGGAGACCGGATCGCAGCGCAACGCCTTGAGATAGGCGTCCTTGAGGCTCG
>DATCRS010000354.1:0-9206 GCA_036568845.1 Devosia sp.
CCGTGTAGCTGTCGATCGAGGCCGTCGCTTCGTCGAGCACCAGGATCTTGGCGTCCTGCACCAGCGCGCGGGCGAAACTGATCAGCTGCCTCTGCCCCAGCGACAGGTTGCCGCCGCGCTGCTCGAGCTGCGTGTCGTAGCCATCCGCCAACCGCATGATGAAGTCATGCGCACCGACCGCCTTGGCCGCCTCGATCACCTGCTCCCGGGTGGCGTCGGTCTTGTGATAGCGGATGTTCTCGATGACGCTGCCGGAAAAGAGGAAGCTGTCCTGCAGCACCATGGCGACCTGCTCGCCCAGCGAGCGCTGCGTGAGGTCGCGCACATCGTACCCGCCGACCAGAACCTGCCCGTCCCAGACGTCGTAGAAGCGGTGCACCAGCGCCATCGAGCTGGTCTTGCCCGAGCCGGTCGGACCGACGAGCGCGACGGTCTCGCCGGGGTTCACCTTGAAGCTCACTTTCTTCAGGATCGGCAGGTTCTTGCGATAGCCGAAGGTGACGTTGCGGAACTCGACCGAGCCATCCATGTCGGGCGAAAGGTCGACCGCATCGGGCTTGTCGGCGACATCCACCGGCACGTCCATCACCTCGGTGATGCGCTGGCCCGAGGCCATGGCGCGCTGCATCACGGAATACTGCATGGTGAGCGAGCGGATCGGGTCGAAGAAGCGCTGGATGTAGAAGAGAAACGCGACCATGACGCCGACGTCGAGCCCGCCATTGAGCACCATCTGGCCGCCCACGACGATCACCGTCGCCATCGAGATGCCAGTCAGCGTATCGACCACCGGCACCATCACCTGCGAGTACTTTGCCGCGGTGAGGTGCGAGCGGAGATTCTTCATCGCCTTTTCTTCGTAAAGGTCGAAGTTGAGCTTCTGCCGCTCGAGGTTCTGCACCGTGCGCACGCCGTTGATGCCTTCGGCCAGGGCGCCGTTGGCGACCGAATTGGTCTCGTGCGCGGCCATGAAGGCGCGCTTGGCCGGCGGCAGCCAGAACAGCCGGAAGATGAACAGCATCGGCATGGTGATGAGCGTCAAGAGCCCCAGCCGGAAGTCCATCCAGAGCAGCGCCACGACGATGCCGAAGAGCAGGAGGATATCGCCTACCGACATCACCGAATTCTCGAGGAACTCCTGCATCGAGTTGACGTCGCCGGTGAGGCGCGACATCAGCCGCCCGACCTCGGTCTTGTCCATGAACGACAGCGACACGCGCTGGAGCTGCGCAAACATGGCGCGCCGCATATCGAAGAGCACGTTCTCGGCCGCCTTGCCGACCACCATTTCCTGCACCCGGCCGGCGAAATAGTTGATGATTATAGCCACCGCGAAGACCGCGATCGTCCACAGCAGCACCGTCCCATCGGCGCCGGGCGCCATGCCATTGTCGATGGCGTAGCGGATGATCAGGGGGATCAGCAGCTGGATGAGCGTGAAGGTCACCACCGCCAGCACCGAGATCAAGATCTGTCTGCGATAGGGGCGCACGAACGCCCAGATGCGCCGCACGATCTTGGGATCGTACGCCTTGCCAAAGGCCTCTTCTTCCTCACGATGCGAGCCGACCACGGCCTTGGGCCGCTGCGTGTAGTCGACGTCGTCTTCCGTGGCCTGGCTCATTCGGCGGCTCCCATCATCGCTTCATCCGACGGGCGCACCTGCAGGTCGTAGAGCATGCGGTAGCGACCGCCTTTGGCGAGCAGCTCTTCGTGGGAACCGCGCTCGACGATCTCGCCATCCTCGATGAAAAGGATCTGGTCGCAATGCATCAGCGAACTCAGCCGGTGCGAAATGATGAGCGTCACCCGATCCTGCGCGAACCGCTTCATCGCGGCGCGGATGCGCTGCTCGGTGCCGGCATCGATCGCGGCGGTGGAATCGTCGAAGACCATCACCGCAGGCTTCAAAATCAGGCTCCGCGCAATGGCGAGGCGCTGCCGCTGTCCGCCCGAGAGCGACACGCCGCGCTCGCCCACCACGGTGTCGTACCCCGCCGGAAGGCCCGCGACGTAATTGTGGAGTTGCGCCGACTCGGCCGCTCGCTCGATGCGGTTCTCGCGCACCCACGGATTGCCATACGCGATGTTGTTCTCGATCGTCGTGGTGAAGAGGAAGCTGTCCTGCTGCACCACGCCGACAGCCTTGCGCAGCGAGGACAGCGTCACGTCGCGCACGTCCTGCCCGTCGATGGTAATGCGGCCACCGGTGACGTCGTAGAAACGTGGGATGAGATGGGCGATGGTCGACTTGCCGCTGCCCGGCGGCCCGACGATGCCGATGGCCTCGCCCTTCCGGCCCTCAAAACTCACATTGGTGAGCACCGGACGATCGGGCGCGCTCGGATAGGCGAAGCTCACACTCTCGAAGCGCAGCGTGCCATCGGTGATCTTGATCGGCTGGGCACCCGGCTTGTCCTTGATCTCGAGCTCGAGGTCGAGCAGCGCGAAGAGCCGCGACCCACAGGTGGAGGCGCGGGCGAACGAATTGACCAGAAGCCCTAGTTGCCGCACCGGCATCTGTAGGATGGTCATAAAGGTGAGGAACGAGGCCAGCGTGCCGACGCTGATCTCGCCGGCCTGAACCTTCAGCCCACCGAACCAGAGCACGAGGCCCATCGAGACGAAGAACGAGAAGTTCATCGCGCTGGTCGAGTCGACGCGGATCTTCACCCGCTGATGCGCCAGCTCCAGCGCGTGCTTGCTGGCGTTGTCGAACTTTGCGAGCTCGTGCCAGCCGGCTGCAAAGGCGCGCACCACGCGGGTGCCGCCGAGATTTTCTTCCATCACGCGCGAGAGCTTCGCCAGCCGCTCCTGCAGCGTCAGCCAGGTGGCCCGCAGCGTCAGTTGTGCCACCGACGAGCGCCAGGCCACGAAGGGCACGAAGGAGAGGCTCAAAAGCCCGAGCAGTACTTCGGTCGTCAGCAGCAGATAGGCGCCCACTCCGATCAGCACGGTCAGCAGCACGAGGCGCACGAGGCCCGTCGCAAAGAACATGCGCACGCCGTCGATATCGATGATCCCGAGCATGATGAGATCACCCGAATGCACCCCGTCATGGTACGAGTAGCTCAGCCGCTGCACCTTCTCGTAGGCGGCGAGCCGCAGTTCGTAGGCCGCATGGTGGCCGACGGATTCACTGTAATAGTTCTGCACCAGTGTGAAGAGGCCGCGGAGGATCGAAACCACCAGCAGCACCACCGCCGTGGTCCAGAGTGCCGCCTCGCCGGCCTCGCCACCCGCGATTACGCCCTTGGCCTGGTCGATGGCCTGGCCCAGGAGGCGCGGGATCCAGAGCATCAGCCCCGACGCGATCAGCGTCGACACGAGGCACACGCTCACCTGCCACGGGTGGCGCAGGTTGAGCCGGGTGATACGGATCAGGGTACCAAGACCGCGGCCCCAGCCGGCAGCCGCAACGTGGGAAAAGGGATTGCCGTGCTTATTCGCACCGGCCACCGTATCGGTGTTCACGGGAGTATCCAGACACTATATGAACGCGCCTGTGGATAAGGAGCCCCCGGACAATCTCCTCCGGACTCGGCCTCGGCGCAAAAATGCAGAAGAAACCAATGGACCGGTTTGACCACTGGTTCAAGTATAGACACCCACCCCGAAAATACGACTTTTGGATGACTTTTGCAGCGTTGCAACAAAGTCACATGACGGTTTCATGACACCAGCGCTGCCCATCGACGACGCCCTGCCGGGCCTGCTCGCCGCACTCGAGGCCGGACCCTTCGCAGTGCTCGTCGCGCCACCCGGGGCCGGCAAGACCACGCGCGTGCCGCTGGCGCTGCTAGACGCCCCGTGGCGCCGCGATGGGCGGATCGTCATGCTCGAGCCGCGGCGCCTCGCCGCCCGCGCGGCGGCCCGCCGCATGGCGCAGACGCTCGGCGAAGATGTCGGCGCCAGAGTCGGCTACCGGGTCCGGCTCGAGTCGCGCGTCAGCAAGGCGACGCGCGTCGAAGTGGTGACCGAGGGCGTCTTCACCCGCATGCTGCTCGAGGATCCCGAGCTCACCGGCATCGCCGCAGTGATCTTCGACGAGTTCCACGAACGCAGCCTCGACGGCGATCTCGGCCTGGCGCTCGCGCTCGATGCTGCCGCGTTGCGTGACGACCTGCGTGTGCTGGTCATGTCCGCCACCATCGACGGCGCGCGCGTGGCCAAACTGCTCGACGGGGCCCCGGTCATCGAAAGCCTCGGCCGCGCCTTTCCGGTCGAGACCCGGCACATCGACCGCGATCCTCTTGAAAAGCTTGAAGATCAGGTCGCTTCCGTCGTCCTCCAGGCTCTGCGGGAGAATACCGGGTCGGCACTGGTGTTCCTCCCCGGTCAGGCCGAAATCCGCCGCACTGAGGAGCGGCTCGCTGGTCGCGTGCCCGCCGATGTCGAGATCGCGCCCCTCTACGGCCAGCTCACGCCGGCCGAGCAGGATCGCGCCATCGCCCCGGCTCCGCCAGGCCGCCGCAAGGTGGTGCTGGCCACCTCGATCGCCGAAACCTCGCTCACCATCGAGGGCGTGCGGATCGTCATCGACTCCGGCTTCGCCCGCGTGCCGGCCTACGAGCCGGCCACCGGCCTCACCACGCTCGAAACCCGCCGCGTCTCGCGAGCCGCCGCCGACCAGCGCCGGGGCCGCGCGGGACGGACCGAGCCCGGCGTCTGCTACCGGCTCTGGGGCGAGGGGCAAACGGCCGCCCTTACCGCCTTCGACACGCCCGAAATCCTTGGCGCCGACCTCTCCGGCCTCGCCCTTGACCTTGCCAGCTGGGGCGTCGCCGATCCGAAGACGCTGAAGTTTCTCGATCCGCCGCCGGCCCCTGCATGGTCGGAAGCGGTGGCCCTGCTCACCGTACTCGACGCCCTGGATGCAGCCGGCCGCATCACCGCGGAGGGCCGGGCGCTCGCCCGGCTGCCGCTGCATCCGCGCCTCGCGCATATGGTGCATCGCGCTGCCGAGGAGGGTGATGCGCTGACCGCGGCAGAGATCGCCGTGCTGCTCGGCGAGCGTGGCCTTGGCGGTGACGGCGTCGATCTTGCCCATCGTCTTTCCCGCTTCCGCAGCGAGCGCGGCCCGCGCGCCGACGAAGCCCGCAACCTAGCGCAGCGCTGGGCGAAGCTGGCCGGCGGCAGCTCCGGCCGCTCGGACGATGTTGGCCGCCACCTCGCCCGCGCCTATCCCGACCGCGTCGCGCAGACGGCCGGCGCGCGCGGCCGCTTCCGCCTCGCCAATGGTCGGGCCGCGTCCGTCGACGAGACCGACGCGCTGGCGAAAGTCGACTTCCTTGTGGTCTCCGACCTTACCGGCTCGGCCGCCAATGGCCGCATCCGCGCGGCCGCCGAAATCGATCGCGCCACCATCGAGGAGCTGTTTGCCGACCGGATCGAGGACCAGGAGACGCTCACTTTCGACGCTACGGCGAAGGCCGTTCGGGCCCGCAAGGTCCGCCGCCTCGGGTCGCTGCTGCTCGGCGACGCGCCGGCCAAGGTCGCCGATCCCGGGGCCGCCACAAAAGTCTTTGCCGAGGGCATGGTGCCCCATGTCGCCGCCCTGCCGTGGAGCCGCGACCAGAAGGCGCTGCGGGCGCGGGCGAGCTATCTCCGTCAGCAACTTGGGGACGACTGGCCGGACCTCTCCGATGCTGCACTTGCGGATGCGGAATGGCTGACAACCGTCGGAAAGTACTCGCTTTCCGACATCACCCACGACGACCTGGAGACTGCGTTGGCGACGCTCCTGCCGTGGAGCCGGCGAACCGAGATCGAACGGCTGCTGCCCAGCCATTTCGAGGCACCGTCGGGGTCGCGGGTGCCGATCGACTATGAGGCGGAGAACGGGCCAGCGCTGGAAATCCGCGTGCAGGAGCTCTTCGGGCTCACCAGGCATCCTGCGGTCGGCGGCGGCAAAATCCCGTTGTTGCTGATCCTCCTCTCGCCGGCGCACCGGCCGATCCAGACCACGCGCGACCTCCCCGGCTTCTGGGCCGGCAGCTGGAAGGACGTGGCAAAAGACCTCCGCGGCCGCTACCCCCGCCACTTCTGGCCGGACGACCCAGCCACCGCCACAGCCACGAACAAAGCCAAGCCGAGAGGGACTTAGCCATTCGCGGAACTTGAGATACGCCCCTCTCCCCCCTGGAGGGGGAGACGCGAGACTTGCGAGCGAAGCGAGTTAGTCGCAGCAGAGAGGGGGACGCGATCTGTCAGATCGCTCGACCGGCCGCCGCAAGGATCGCCCTCGCCAACCCGTCCCGATTGCTCATGGCATCGCTGTTCCAGAAACGGAGTGTTCGAAAGCCCGCCTCGGCGAAGTACGCGTCGCGCCGAGCGTCGCGTTCCGACTCCGCGTGCTGACTGCCGTCGACTTCGACTATCAACTTCTCTTCGAAACAAACAAAGTCGACGATGTAAGGACCGAGCTGTATCTGACGCTTGAACTTGAGCCCGTCCAACCGACCAGCGCGTAGCATGGACCACACCATGCGCTCCGCCTCCGTGGCGTTGCGGCGAAGATGCTTGGCGAACTCTGACATCGCCACCCCTCTCTGCTGCGACTAGGGCCGTTCCGGCCTAAGTCTCGCTTCTCTCCCTCAGGGGGAGAGAGGGTGCCGACTGAAGGGAACTAGTCAATGGGCAGCTCACCGCTCGCCTATCAGCCTCGAGCGCAACAAGCTCGACAGGTTGTCGAAGACGAACACCACGACGAGGATCAGGATCACCATATAGGCGACGTTCTCCCAGTCCTGGTTGGTTCGCATGGCTTCGATCAGCTTCAAACCGATGCCGCCGGCGCCGACCGCGCCGATGATGGTGGCCGAACGCGTGTTGCTTTCCCAGAAGTAGAGGGCCTGGCTGACGAAGAGCGGCAGCACCTGTGGGACGACGCCGTAGCGCTGCACGGCCACCGCCGGGGCGCCGACCGAACGGACGCCTTCGCGCTGCTTGTCGTCGATATTTTCCAGCGCCTCGGTGTTGGTCTTACCCAACGTGCCGGTGTCGGTGAAAAAGATCGCGGCGATGCCGGGGATCGGACCCGGCCCGAAGCCGCGCACGAAGAACAGCGCCCAGATCAGCATGTCGACCGAGCGCAGGAAGTCGAAGCCGCGCTTCATCAGCCAGTTCACGGCCCGGTTTGGGGTGATGTTGCGCGCCGCGATGAAGGAGAGCGGGAAGGCGAGCATGGCGGCGAATAGCGTGCCGACAAAGGCCATGACGATGGTCTGCAGGAGCTTATTGAAGACGTCGAGATGCTGCCACTCGGTGTTGTAGAAGAATTCCGCGAACATCAGTTGCCAGTTGGCCATGCGCGGGTCGATCTGCTCACCCGTGGTGATGGTCCGCCAGAGCGTGCCGAGGTCCATGCCGAAGAAAGGCGACTTGGTGTCGAAGAAGAAATTCGGCCAGCCGAGATAGCGGTGCCGCACATAGACCTGCGTGTTGCGGATTTCGGCGAGGCCGATGAAGCCGTAGTCGACGGTGACGCGATCGCCCTTCAATGACATGTTGGCCGGAGCATCGGCCGGCAGCTCGGCGCCGGCCCGGGTGATCGGCACCACATAGCTGCGGTCGTCCACCACGGCCACGACTTCGGTCGGGCTCACGATCTCGACGCGGTTCGACCCGCTGCCGAAGATGACGGTGTAGCGCCCCGCGCCGCTCGTCTCGATCCAGTCCGGATCGGGGTTGTCGCCCAGAAGCGAGCGGGTCCACTCGAGGCTGACCGCGCCATCCTTGAAGCGGAAACGCGGCGTCGCTTCCCAGGAGTACCAGTCGGCGAGATAGGCCTCGGCCCGATCCCACTTCGCCTCGGCAATGATGCTGGGAACGTTGAAGAAAAAGATGCAGAAGACGAGATAGGCGGCGAGCCCGACCAGTGCAAACGGCATCACCAGGCGCCTCGCCAGCGGACGGTGAAACACCTCCGGATGGCGCCGGCGCAGTGCTGCGGCCTCATCGGCGGAAACGACGGAGAGCGGCACGTGGGACATGGCGTCAGCTCCCGAAGGCGAAGGCGGCGTTCCCCACCAGCCGCTTGCGCAGGTGCCCCGAGACCCAGTCGATCAGGAGGATGGTGAGGAAGAGCAGGATGACAATGGCGTAGGTCTTGGCCGGGTGATCGTTGCTGAGCGAGCGGCGGAAGATCTCGCCGATGCCGCCGCCACCCACCGCGCCGATGATGGTGGAGGCGCGCACGTTGATCTCGGTGCGCAGCAGCGCATAGGAGACGAAGTTGGGCAGCACCTGCGGCACCATGCCGAAGCGTACACGTTCGAGCCAGCTGCCGCCCGCCGCACGCAAGCCCTCGTCGGGCTTCATGTCGGCATTCTCGACCACTTCGTAGAAAAGCTTGCCGAGTGCGCCGATGGTGTGGATGGAAACCGCGGCAATGGCTCCGATGGGGCCAATGGAGAAGATCGCGACCAGCAGGCCCGCCACCACGATCTCGGGGAAGGCACGCAGCAGCTCGAGGACGCGTCGCACGACGAAGCGAGCGGTGCGAGAGCCGACGAGATTCCGCGCTGCAAAGAAGCAGAGCACGAAGGCCCCGCTGGCGCCGATGATGGTCGAGAGCACCGCGATATTGATGGTGACGAGCAGCTGGTAGAAGTACTCGGGCAGGTAGAGCTCGCCGATGAGATACACGCGCCCGACCGGATAGTCGTATTGCTGCGAGCCATCTTCGAAGGGGGAGGGCAGATCGAACATGGCGCGCACGATTTCCATCGGCTCGCGCGGCACGAAGTGGATGAAGAAGTCGAAGAAGTAAGGCAGCCGCTCGGCAAACTTGCCGGCATTCGAGGCGTCGGCGAACCAGAGGGCGGCGGCGAGGAACACGGCAAGCGCCCCGACGGCGACGAGGCTGTAGGTGCGGCGGGTGCGCACCAGGCTTCGGTAGTGCTCGTGAACGACGCGGCCCGCGTCGCTGAGGCCAGCGCCAGATCCTGCCATGGTGTTGGTCATCCCGCTCCGTCCGCTCGCTGGCAAACCGGCGGCAGAGGTCTCTGCCGCCGGCTGCAAGTCTGGTCTTAGTCGCCGATGGTGGCTTTGCGGGCTTCGATGATCGGCCGGTAGAACTCCGGCGTCACCGGAGTGTAGCCCTTGAAGTCGCCGTTCTCGATGGCGCGGAAGCACTCATAGTCTTCGGTCGGCAGCGCCGTGTAGAAGGCAACGATCTTGTCCTTCATCTCCTGCGGCAGGTC
>DATCRS010000355.1:0-3398 GCA_036568845.1 Devosia sp.
TCCTCGGGTCATGCCCGAGGATGACGGTGGTTGGGGTGAGCGCGGCGGACAAGCCGAGGGCTTGCGATCCTAGTGCCTACCTTCTGAACACCACGCCGCCGAGCCAGCCGGTGAACAGCGCCAGGATGACGCAGACGAGGCCGTAGAGCAGGGGTTGGCTGGTGGCGGCCTGGCCGATGAAGCGTTCGAAGCCGATCTTGCGGACCGAGAAACCTTCGGAGCGTTCGGCGATGAGTTGGCCGTTCTTGAAGACATAAGTGTGCGCCAGATAGGGACCCGGCGGCACGTCGCTGGGAAGCGTCACCTGCGCGGCGTAAAAGGTGCTGGAGCGGAAGACCACGGCGTTCGGGTGGACACCGATATGCCCCTCCTTGGTCATCAGCCGCACCAGCTCGCGCCCGAGCGTCAGCCCGTCCCGGGTACCGGGGACGAGGGCCAGCCGCACCTGATCCTCGGGCAGGATATCGAGCGCGTCGAGCGTGGTAGCGGGCATCATCTCTTCGAGCGCCCCGCTCGAGAGCACCTGGTAGTAGGACGGGAAATTGGCGAACGTGGCCTGCTGCGTATTCATCCAGATGCCGAACACCGGCTCGGAGAAGCGCGCTACCCGGTCCTGCAATGGCCCGGTGATGACGATGGCGATGTTGTAGGGGCCTTCGACGAATTTCTGGGCCGCGCCCACGTCGGGCTCGATATTGCCGAAGAGCGTCAGCGTCTCGCCGGCAAAGCTCGAGGTGATGGCGACAATCTCGCGCGAGACCATCGATACCAGCCGCTCGGCTCGCGCCGGCAGCGCCAGCAGCAGTGTCGCCAGAACGATGACGAGCACCCTCATCTCACGCCGTCCGCGCCAAGCACGGCGATCGAATAGGGGTCGGCGGGGCCGACAATGGCCGAAAAGCCGAAACGGATCGCGACGGCGAGGACGAGCAGCGCCAGCAGCGCGCGCAGCTGCTCGCCGCGCAGATATTTGCCGGCCGAGGCGCCGAACTGCGCTCCCACGGTGCCGCCGACCATCAGGCAGAAGGCGAGGAGGATATCGACGCTCTGGCTGTTGATGGCGTGGAGGATGGTGGTCGCGGCCATCATGGCGACGACCTGCAGCAGCGAGGTGCCGATCACCATGTTGGCGGGCATGCGCAGGATATAGACCAGCGCCGGCACCAGGATGAAGCCGCCGCCGATGCCGAGCAGCGAGCCGACAAAGCCGATGGCGAGCCCCAGGATCAGCACCGGCAGCACGGAGATGTAGAGGCGGCTGCGCTTGAAGCGGACGCGCATAGGCAGCCCGTGGAACCAGTTGTGCTGGTTGGGCAGCTTTTCGCGCACCACCACGCCGGAACGCCGGCGCAGGATGGAACGGAGGCTCTCGACCATCATCAGGGTGCCAACGAAGCCGAGCAGCAGCAGGAAGCCGAGCGAGATCACCAGGTCGAGCTGGCCGGCGGCGCGCAGCAGCGAGAACGTGGCAACGCCGCCGAAAGCACCGAGAATGCCCGAGAGCACCAGGTAGAGGGCGATGTGGAGGTCGATCTGCCCGCGCCTGTAGTAGCTCAGGGCTCCCGAAGTGGAGGCGGCGACCACCTGGCCCGTGACCGAGGCCACCGCGACAGGTGCCGGAACCCCTGAAAAGATCAGCAGCGGCGTCAACAGGAACCCGCCACCCACGCCGAACAGCCCCGACAGGAACCCGACGGCGCCCCCGATCCCCACAAGGAAGAACAGGTTCATCGAGAGCTCGGCAATCGGCAGGTAGATCTGCACGGGGCTTTGGTCCGTTAGCTGGGACTCTGTGGTTACCAGCTAAATGCAAAGGCTATGTTGACGGCAAGAAAGGGGCGGGGGGCGTCGAGGGTATCCTACTCGCATGCCATTCCCCGGGCAGGGGATCGAGGGTCGCTTGTCTTGCAGTCGCTCTCCCTCCCCCTTGTGGGGAGGGCAGCGCAGCTTGTGAGCGGTAGCGAACTAGCGAAGCTGGGTGGGGGTAAGCCCACGCGCCGGTGCGAGTTTCTACCCCCACCCCAGCGCCGCTACGGCGCTCACGCACCTAGCTCTGCTTGCCCTCCCCACAAGGGGGAGGGAGACCCGACTGAGGGAGCGGTGCAATTTGCCCTGGATTCCCACCTGCGCGGGAATGACACCGTTATCTGTGAGCGTACGAGCGCCCCTTACACCGGCTGGCTGCCGAGGACGGCGAGGAGGCGAGGGTTGATGGCGCCGACCTCGGTCATGCCGGTGGCGCGTTCGAACGCCTTGATGGCCTCGGAGGTTTTCGGGCCGGCAACGCCGTCCGGAGTGCCGACGTCGTAGCCGAGCTGCTTGAGCGCGGCCTGGACGTTGAGCACGACCTCACGCTTGGTGATCGCCTCGCCCGGATCGAAGTTCTTGCTCCAGGTGCCGATCGGCGCGTAGTTGGCCACCATGTCCACTGGGGCCGGCGCCCAGGCGGCGATCTCGGCATCGAGGCCGGCGACCTCCTCGGGCTTCAGCGAGCGGGCAATGTCGTCGCGAGCTGCTGCCGCGTCCTTGTCGCCGCGTTTGGCGGCAAGCGAGAACCACTTGTACGACACCTTCATGTCCTGCTGCACGCCAAGACCGCGCGCATAGAGCATGCCAAGGTTGAACTGGCTGTCCTTCATGCCGCGGGCGGCAGCCTGCTCGAACCACTCGGAAGCGGCGTCGAACTCCTGCTTGCCGAGCTCGCCGCCGGCATAGAGGGCGGCGAGATTGTGCATCGACATGCGGTTGCCGGCCTCGGCGGCGCGCTGGTACCAGAGGCGGGCCTGCTGCAGGTCCTTCTCCACGCCGCGGCCGTTCTCGTAGAGGTTGCCGAGCCGATATTGCGCGGGCGCAAAGCCCTGCGCGGCGGCGCGTTCGTACCAGATGGCTGCCTGGGCCATGTCCTCGGGCACGGCGCGACCTTCGGTGTAGATGGCGGCGACTTCGAACTGCGCCCTCGGATCGCCATTGGCGGCGGCTTCGCGCAGTTCCTTGGGGCCGATGGACTCGGGCGGCAACTCGACCTTGACCGGGCTGGTCGCCGTTGCCGCCGCCGGAATGTCCAGCGGCTTGGGCATGACGAGCGGCGCGGCGGCCCCCGCATTCGCGGCGACGGCATCGGTCGCGGCCTCGACGGCGGTGCCCACCGAACCGGTCGGCGTCTCCTTTCCGAAGCGCGAGGAGAGATCGGGTACGGAGGTCGCCGGTGCAAAGGACATCGGCTGCGGCGCCGTGGCCTTGGTGCTCATCGGGTCGATCGAGCCGGTCTTCAGCGAATCCACCATGTCGATGACGCGCGCGGGCGTTGCAAGGGTGGAGACCTGTTGCATCGGTTGGGCATCGAGCAGGCCGGCGTCACCGACGGTATCCTCCGGCGCCGCCTCGGTTGCCGGCGCGGC
>DATCRS010000356.1:0-26919 GCA_036568845.1 Devosia sp.
GCGCAGGCAGCACTATCTTCGCAAAAACGCCCCGAGATACCCCGCCATTTCACGACTATCCGACGCGGTGGCCAGCGACGACACCGCGGTATCGACCACCTCGTCCGGCGCCTTGCCGCGGCGGAGCTCGGCGAGAGCCAGCGTGTAGTCGTCGAGGAATTCGGGGTGCGGTTGCAGGCTGATAGCGGCGCCGTTCTTGTAGACGAGGCCGGCATTGGGGGTAAAGCTCGAGGCGAGAAAGACCTGCGCTTCCGCGGGCGGCGTGATCACCTGGTCCTGGTGGCTGCAGGCGATGCGGAGCGCCGGCGCCTCGGTGCGAAGAAAGGTTGGACGCGCAGCCACGTCATAGGTGTGGCGTCCGAGCCCCCAGCCCTTCTCCGATTTTCGCACATCTCCGCCCAGAGCATCGGCCATGATCTGATGCCCGAAGCAGATGCCGAGCATCGGGGTTCGGGCCTGGTACGCATCGCGGATAAATGCCCGCAACGGTTCCATCCAGGCATAGTGCGTGTCGTAGACGCCGGCGGCCGAGCCGGTGATGATGATGCCCTCGAGCGAGGCTGCATCGGGGAACGGCGCGCCGTCGTAGACGGCCACGGTTTCGTAGTCGAAGGCCTCGCCGGCGTCGTCGAACATACGCTGGAACATGGCCGGATAAAGACCGAACTTTCCGCGCAGGGGTTCGGGGACGGCGCCGGTCTGGATGATGGTGAGCTTCATGGTGCGACAGAGATTTGCTGTTCTTCGCACCTAGGCGCAAGCGGCTTGCTGCGCAACCCGGTTATGACGCCGGTGAAGAGGGCGCCGGCCCTGATGGACCGGCGCCTCCCGGGATCAGAAGTTGAAGTCGTCGATGTTCTCGGCGGTGAACGTGGTCAACTCGGCCTGGGTGTTGATCGAGTTGTTCTCGTTGATGGTGATGGTGCCGAGGTTCGGCACTTCGAAGGTCGAACCGACTTCGTTCTTGATCGTGCCTTCCTTGACGCCCTTGGCGAAGTGCGCGGCGAGCCAGCCCTCATTGTAAGGCGACCAGAGCTGGAATGCCGTGACGGTGCCGTCCTTGACGAAGTCGCGCATTTCGCTCGGCAGCCCGAGGCCGGTGACCTTCACCTGGTCGGCGATGCCGCGGCTCTGCACCACCTGCGCGGCAGCAGCGATGCCGACCGTGGTCGGCGCGATGACCCCCTTGAGGTTGGGGAAGTTGGCGAGCAGCGCCTCCATTTCGGCGGTCGACTTTTCCGGCTGGTCGTCGCCGTAAACGGTCGCCACGAGGGTCATCTTGGCGTATTTCGGATCGTTCTTCAGCGTCTCGTTCATGCCCACGATCCACTTGTTCTGGTCGGGGGCCTCGGTAGTGGCCGAGAGGATGGCGATCTCGCCCTCATAGCCGATCAGCGAGCCGACCATTTCCACCTGGTCACGACCGACGATGTCGAAGTTGACCGGCAGGATGGTGGCGTCGCGGTGGCTTTCATTGCCGGTGAGGTCGCCGTTCACGGTCAGCACCAGGATGCCGGCGGCACGGGCCGAGTCGAGCACCTGGTTCAGCGCATCGGGGCTGTTCGGCGCGATGGCGATCACGTCGACGCCGCGCTGGATCTGCGCTTCGATGAACGGGATCTGCGAGGTGGCCTCGGCAGTAGCCGGCGCCACAAACTCGTACTCGCAGCCCAGCGACTTGCAGGCGTCGACAAAGCCACCATTGATCGAGTCGAAGTACGGGTTTCCGGTGTTTTTGCCGATGTAGACCATCGACAGCGGATCCTGCGCGAGCGCGCCGGTGGCCATGGTGAGGCCGAGGGCGATACCCGCGATCGTTTTCTTCAGCATTGCTTCCTCCTGTGAAGCCGGTGTTCCGGCTGTAATCCCCCGCTACCTTTGGGTGCGGGAATAGATGAAATTGGTGGCGATGATTGCGACGATCAGCAGCACGCCGAGCACGGTGAGCTGGATCGCCGGCAATAGGTTGGCGACGGTCATGCCGGTGGAGACGACGACCAGCAGCCAGGCGGCGAGGAACGTGCCGAGGATTGTGCCCCGCCCGCCGAAGATGTAGGTGCCGCCGAGCATCGCCATCAGCACCATCTGCAGCTCGCCGCCGAGCCCCAGGTCGTAGCGCACGGAGCCGAGCCGCGATGCGGTCATCATGCCGGCCGTGGCAGCGACGGCGCCAATGAGCAGGAACAAGACGAGCTTGATCTGCCGGCTGCGGATACCGGCGTGCCGCGCGGCGATCTCGTTGGTTCCGATCTGGTAGATCTGGCGGCCGAAGATGGTGCCGGCGAGCACGAAGCCGAGGACGATGGCGGTGACGATGAAGATCACCACCGGCACGGGAAGACCGAAGACCAGCACCCGATCGATGCCGATGAACCATTCGGGCACGCGGATCGACTTGTCGCCCGCGATCACCTGCGCCAGGCCGCGATAGAGGGTCAGCGTACCGATGGTGACGATGATCGAGGGCAACTGCAGTGCGATGACCATGAAGGCGTTGAGCGCCCCCATCAGGAGGCCGGCTCCGAGGCCGATTGCGACGGCGATGGGAATCGGGACGCCGGATGCCTGCGCCCAGGCGAAAAGGCAGGCCGAAAGCGCCATGTTCGCCGCGGGCGAGAGATCGATCTCGCCGGCGATGATCACCATGGTGAGGACGAGCGCGACGATGGCGAACTCGGCCGAGAGCGTGAAGCTGCGGAGGATGTAGCTTACGTCGAGGAAATAGGGCGAGAGCTGGCTCGCAACGATCACGCCGAGGACGAGCAGCACCAGCGTCATCGTCTCGGGTCGCACGAGGATCACGTGCCAGAGCGGACGCGGCGGAGCGGCCTCGCGTCCAACTTCAGCAGTAGTGGTGGTATCGGTCGCGCTCATGCCCGCACCCGTTTCAGGCTGGCGATCCCCTGCTGCCGTACGGAGCGGTCGATGAGCAGCGCGATGAGAATGACGGCGCCGTAGATGGCGCCCTGCGCGGTGCCAGGGATGCCGAGCAGCGGCAGTGCTGCGGCGACACAGCCCATCAACAGCACGCCGAGCATCACGCCGAGCACCGAGCCCACACCACCATTGATCGACACACCGCCGATGACGACGGCCGCGATGACCTGGAACTCGAAGCCGAAGCCGGTATTGGATGGATTCACGAATCCCCAGCGGCTTGCATACATGATGCCGGCCAGCCCCGAGAGCGCACCCGCGATGGTGAAGACCAGGAGGGTCACCAGGGTCACCTTGATGCCGCGCAGCGGCGCCGCGACCGGGTTCGACCCAAGGGCGAAGATCTGCCGGCCGACCCGTGTGTGCGTGGCGAACCAGTAGGTCAGCAGCGCCACGGCGAAGGCCATGAAGATGATCCACGGAATGCCAAAGATCGGTGAAGACTGGCTCATCGCCTTGAGGTCCGACGGGATGAACTGACGGTCCACCTGCCTGGCGTTGGAGACGATGAAGGTGAGGCCGCGATAGAGGTTGAGGGTACCGAGCGTCACGATGATCGCCGGCAGCCGAAACAGCGTCACCAGCGCACCGTTGATGAGTCCGAGGAACGCGCCGATGCCGATGGCGACGACAAAGCCGAGGCCCCACGGAACTTCGGGCATGTCGCGGAACATCATGCCGGTGATCATGGCCGAGAGGCCGAGCATCGAGCCCATGGAGAGATCGACATGGCGGGCGACGAGAACAAGCATCTGGCCCATGGCGGCAATCATCACCAGCGGGGTCAGCAGCAGGATGACGCGCAGGTTGTTCGCGGTGAAGAACTGTGGCTTGTAGAGCGTCACGGCAAGGGTAAAGAGGACGATCATCACCGCGATGCCGGTTTCGCGCCGGAGGAGGATCGAGCGGAGCCCGTTCATGCTGCCACCTGGCGCTGCGAGCGTGGCACGGCGGCGTTCATCACCCTTTCCTGCGTCGCTTCAGCACGAGGGATTTCGGCCGTGAGCCGCCCCTCTGCCATCACCAGCACACGGTCGCAGAGGGCAAGCAACTCAGGCAGCTCCGAGGAGATCAAAAGGATTGCCCTGCCCTGCGCGGCAAGCTCGCCGATCATGTCGTAGAACTCGGCCTTGACGCCGATGTCGATGCCGCGAGTCGGCTCATCGAGGATGAGGATGGAGGGGTCGGCGAGGAGCCAGCGGGCAAGGATCGCCTTCTGCTGGTTCCCGCCGGAAAGTTCGCCGATGGGCTGGTTGACCGAAGCAAGGCGGATACGGAGCTTCTTCACCGAGTCAGCTGCGAGCACTTTCTCGACGGCGCGACGGATGACGCCGCCCGGTGCGATCTTGCCGGGAACCGCGGCGGTGATGTTCTGCTCGACCGAGAGGGTACGGAAGATACCGGCCTGCGCTCGGTCTTCGGGCACGAAGGCGAGCCCCAGCGCGATGGCGTCGTCGGGTTGTCGGATCTCGGCCGGCTTGCCGTGTACCTTGATCGTACCGCTCTCGGCCGGAGCCACGCCGAAGATGGCCCGGGCCACGTCGGTACGGCCGGCGCCGACCAGCCCGCCGAGGCCGACGATCTCGCCGCGCTTCACCGCAAAGCTGATGTCGCTGAAGACGCCCGGAAGGGTGAGCCCCTGCACTTCGAGCGCGACCTCGCCGATGTTGGCCACTTCCTTGTGCATATATTCCTTGAGGGGCCGACCGATCATCAGGCGGATGATGTCGGCGTCGGTGAGGTTGCCGATGGTGTCGGTCGCGACCTTGTTGCCGTCGCGGAAGATAGTGACGCGGTCACAAAGGGCGCGCACCTCTTCGAGACGGTGCGAGATGAAGATGATGGTGCGGCCTTCGTCGCGCAGCCGGCGGGCGATACCGAAGAGCGTCTCGACCTCGCGCGGAGTGAGCGGCGCGGTCGGCTCGTCCATGATGATGAGGCGGCTGTCGGAGGCCAGCGCGCGTGCGATCTCGACCATCTGCTGGTCGGCAATGGAGAGGCCACGCATGGGACGCGCGACGTCGATCGAAACGCCGAGCAGGTCCATGTAGCGGCGGGCCTCGCGCGTCATCTCGGACCAGGGCACGCCGCTCCACCAACCATCCTCGCTGCGGCCGAGGACAAGGTTTTCTGCAACAGACAAATCGGGGAAGGAGATCGGCTCTTGGTGGATCAGGGTGATGCCGAGCTTTTGTGCGGCCACCGGGTTGGGGACCTCCACCGGCTGGCCATTGAGGGCCAGTGTGCCTCGCGTTGGCCGATGCACGCCGGCGAGTATCTTCGCGAAAGTCGACTTGCCCGCACCATTCTCTCCCAGCAGTGCGTGGATCTCGCCCTTCTGCAGGTCGAGATCCACATCCCGCAGAACCTCGACGCCAGCGAAGGACTTCGAGATGCCGCGGGCCGAGATCAGCGGGACCGCTTCGGTCATACGGGCACCGGCGCGTCAGGATGGATGAGGCCCTGCGACTTAAGGTCGGCCCAGAATCCGGCCGGGATAGTCACTTCCAGCGCCGCGACATTGGCCTCGACCTCGCTCGGCTTGGCCGCGCCGGGAATAACGGAAACCACGGCAGGGTGAGCCAGTACAAACTGCAGGGCAGCTACCGACAGGGTTACACCATGTGCCCTGCACGTTGCCTCCATGCCGCGAACCTTGGCCTGCACTTCAGGCGAAGCGGCGCCATAGGCATACTTAGCCCCTGCCCCCGAGCCCGTGACCAGGATGCCGGAAGCGAAAGGCGCACCGATGATCACCGACACTCCCCGATCGACGCAAGTCTGCATGCCGCGGGTGAGGCTCGTCTGATCAAGCAGCGTGTAGGGCATGGCGACGAGGCAGAAGTCGAGGTCGACGCGTGTAGCAACTTCCTCGAGGGCCTGGTTGGTGTTGATGCCCATGCCATAGGCCTGGATGTGGCCGGCAGCCTTGAGCTCCTGGAGGGCGCGGATGCCGGAATCGGCGAGGTCCTTTTCGTGCGCCGCCTGGGCTTCGGGTCCATGGTAGGCGACGTCGAGATCGTGGATCACCAGCGCGTCTATCGTATCGAGGGCCAGCCGCTGCAGCAGCTCCTCGTAGGAGCGCATGATGCCGTCATACGAGTAGTCGAAATGCACCTCGAAATTGAGACCGCCCGTCCAGGGCGCGCGATCGAAGGTTTTGGGGTCCTTCGGCCGCTTGAGGATGCGGCCGACCTTGGTGGTGATCTGGAATTCGTCGCGCGGCTTGGTGCGCAGGAAGCCGCCCAGGCGGTGCTCGGAGAGGCCCCGGCCGTACCAGGGGGCGGTGTCGTAGTAGCGCACGCCGACATCCCAGGCGGCACTGAGGGTGGCGCGAGAATCGGCCTCGTCCACCTTGCTGTAGAGCTCGCCCAGATGCGCGGTACCCATGCCGAAAACCGGCAGCTCGAGCGACGTGCGCCCGACCCGGCGACGGGTTGAGACAGTGAGGCTCAAAAGGACGGCCCTCCCTAAAGGCGTGCGGCGAAGTGATGCTTCGCTCGCCGGTTTCATCGTAAGTTGTCAGACAAAAATTAGTTTGACAAGTTTTTCCCCGGTCGCCATTCCTGACATTGCGCGAACCGCTGTCGGGAGAATGGCGGGCGTGTGAGGGAGCGAGCGCAGTGCCGGATTTTCCGATCATCGACACGCATCTGCACATCTGGGACCAGACGCGGCTCAAATACAGCGCGTTCGAGGGCAGCCCGCTTTTCGGGCATCCCTATCATGTCGAGGATTACCAGGCGGCCTGTGGCAAGCTCGAGATCGAGGCGATGGTGTTCCTCGAGTGCTATGCCGACTTCGGTCAGTACATCGAGGAGATCGAGTTCGTCGAAGACGAGCAGAAGCGCGATCCGCGCATCAAGGCGATCATCCCGATGGCGCCGCTCGAATGGGGCAACAAGGTGCGCCCCATGCTGGAGAAAATGCGCGACGAGCATCCGAGCGTGCGCGGCATCCGCCGTATCATGGAATTCGACGCCGATCCGCGTGGGCTGACTATGAGCCCCGGCTTTATCGAAGGCGTGAACCTTCTCGCCGATTTCGGCTGGTCGTTCGACATCAACCCCAACTACACGCAGATGGATTTCATCCGCGAGTGGGTGAAGCTGATCCACGGCGTGCCGATGATCCTCGACCATTGCGGCAAGCCGGGCATCAGGCAGGGCCGGATCGAGCAGTTTCGCGAGGACATGCGCGATCTCGCCAGACATCCGAACATCTGGGTGAAGCTCTCCGACCTGCCGCCCTATGCCAGCGAGAACTGGACCGAGGAAGAACTGCGGCCGTATATCGAGGCGACGCTCGACGCCTTCGGTCCGGAGCGAACGATCTACGCCGGCGACTACCCGATCCTGCTGCAATCCACCAACATGACCCAATGGGTGGAGGTTCTGGACAATGCCTTCGCCGATCTCGGGCTCAGCGAGGCCGAGACGCGGAAGATATATCGAGACAACGCCATCGCCTTCTATCGGCTCGAGCTCTAGAGCGATGCCGGCGAGCGCGAAAGAAAAGACGGGAGCTGTTGCCGGCGACGCCTTTTCCGGACCTGTCGAGCATGCGCATCGGGACTTTGGCGGCGGCGCCCTGGAGCGGCGCTCGATCGCCGAACAGGTCGCCGGCCGCATCATGGCAATGATCAAGTCCGGCAATCTCAAGTCCGGCGACCGGCTGCCGACCGAGCAGCAGATGACGATCGCCTTCGGCATCTCCCGACCACCGCTGCGGGAGGCGCTCAAGGCGTTGACGCTGATGGGCGTGCTGGTGAGCCGCCAGGGCGGCCGCTACACCGTCACCGACCTCTCGCCCAGCCGGCTGGTGGCGCCGTTCAACACCATGCTTTCAGTGGCCGACTACGATGTGCATGAGCAGTTCGAAGCCCGTACAGTCGTCGACCTCGAACTGGTGCGGCTTTGCGCGCAACGGGCCACGCCGGAGCAGCAGCAGCGCATCCACAAGCTCGCGGTGGATGGTCACGCCTTTCACGGTGATCCCGTCGCCTTTCGCCTCATCGACATCGAGTATCACCAGGCCATCAACGATGGCGCCGGGAACAGCCTGCTCTCGGCGCTGGCGCAGGTGCTCTACGATCTGGGCCTCGACGTGCGCCGGGTGGCGAGCGAGGTGCCCGGCGTCATCGAAAAGAGCGTCACCCAGCATATCGAAGTGGCCGACGCGATCCTTGCCGGCGACGTGGAGGCGGCCGCCAGTGCCTATCGACGGCATCTCGAACATGTGCGCGACACGACCATCCAATCCATGGCTCTCGCCAAACGCGGCAAGTGAGGATCTTCCATGCCCGAACGCATCGCCTTCCGCATGAACCTCTTCCCCGGTCAGGCGGCCGAATATGAGAAGCGGCACGACGAGATCTTCCCCGAGCTGGTGACGGCACTCAAGGACGCGGGCGTCTCCGACTACACGATCTGGCTCGATCCCCAGAGCAACCACCTTTTCGGCATTCTCACCCGCAGCGACGACCACACGATGGACCGGTTGCCCGATACCGAGATCATGAAGCGGTGGTGGAAGCACATGGCCGATATCATGGAAACCCATCCCGACAATGTGCCGGTGCAGGTTCCCTTGAAGCGCGTCTTCTATCTACCGTGAGCACAACATTGAGCACCGCGTTCCGCATCAAGGATCTCCGCGTCTACACGTTGCGGCCCAGCGCCAAGGCCGGCACCTACTTCAAGCCGGGCAACAGCACGCACTGGCTGGTGGATACGCTGATCTCCAACCCGATGTCAGGCTACCCGCAGTATCGCGAGAAGCGCTCCAGCTGGGGCATCGGCGTGCTGGGATCAGTGGTGGTCGAGATCGAAACCGAGGACGGCATGGTGGGGGTCGCCACTGGGTCGGGCGGAGCGCCGGCGGCCTGGATGATCAAGCACCACTTCGCGCGCTTCGTGGTCGGGCAGGACGCGCGCAACGTCAACATGATCTGGGACCAGCTCTATCGGTCGTCCTTGCCCTACGGCCGCAAGGGCCTGCCCATCATGGCGATCAGCTGCGTCGACCTGGCGCTCTGGGATCTCATAGGCAAGGTGCGGAACGAGCCGGTCTACAATCTCATCGGCGGACTGGCCCGAGACGAGATCACCTTTTACTGCACCGGACCCGAGCCGACCGCGATCAAGTCGCTAGGCTTCTGGGGCGCCAAGGTGCCGCTGCCACACAGCCATTTCGAGGGCGAGGAGGGCCTCAGGAAGAACGTCGAATGGCTCGCGGCGCATCGGGCAGCGGTGGGTCCCGACTTCCCGCTGATGGTCGACTGCTACATGTCGCTCACCGTGGACTACGCGATCCGCCTCGCCGATGCAGCCAAGCACCTCAACATCCATTGGTGGGAAGAGGTGCTGTCGCCGGAGGATGTCGAGGGGTTCCGTGCCATCAAGGCCGCACACCCGTTCGTCAAATGGACCACCGGCGAGCACGAATATACCCGCTATGGGTTCCGGCGCCTGATCGAGGAACGCACGCTCGACATCGTACAGCCTGACGTGATGTGGGTCGGCGGGCTCACCGAGCTCCTCAAGATCGCGGCACACGCCTCGGCCTATGATATCCCGGTGGTGCCGCATGGCAGTGGCCCCTACTCGTATCAGTTCATCGCCAGCCAGACCGGACCGGCCTTCTGCGAGTATGTCGCCGCGAGCCCGGATGGCAAGTCGATCATGCCGGTCTTCGGGCAGTTGTTCGAAGGCGAGCCGATGCCGGTCAACGGGAAGCTCAAGCTCACCGATGCGCCCGGCTTCGGCATGGTCCTCGCCGAGCGCGAGTCGCTGGCCGAGGTGGAATAGGCGGGCAGCCGCAGCCCCCCGCCTCTCGATCTCGGTCCGGCTATTCGGCCGGCTGCGCCACTGCCGCAGTGGGCACCGCTTGCCGCGAGCGCGGCCCGAGTGCTGCGATCAGCGTCACGACGATGCTGAGGATGGCGACCGCACCGCCGCCCGCCGCGTAGGCGTCCCAACCCCAGCCGGGCGCCGCGGCAAAGATCGCCGAGATCGCCGCCAGCACAACGCCGCCGCCAATCTGGAACGAGGCGAAGAGAAGACCCGAGGCGAGGCCGGATTTGTCCTCCTCGACATCGGAGAGCGCCGCGACCTGGATCGACGGATAGGTCATGGCGTAGCCCAGCCCCATGAGCAGCTGCGAGATCAGCACCAGCGCAATCGGCTCGATGCTGGTGAGGGTCGCGGCCCAGAAGATGTAGCCCAGAGTCAGCAGGCCGACGCCGAACGTCATCAACCGGGTGGAGCCGTTCCGCTGCGCTACGCCCGCCAGCCTTGGCGCCAGGAACATCACGAAGGCGCCACCGACGGCAAAGCTCAACCCGGTGATGAAGGGCGACCAGCCGAACACCTCCTGGTAAAAGAGCGTCGCGACGAACTGGAAGCCGACATAGCTGCCCTGGTAAAGGAAGGCGATGACGTTGGCGTGGCTCAGTTTCTTCCTGCGGAAGATGGTGAGCGGCACCATGGGATCGTGGTGCCGGGCCTCCACCACGAGGAAAAGGACGATAAGCACGGCGGCGGCAAGGAGCGCACCCCAGGTGAGCGGCGCAGTCCAGCCGACCGATGCCGCGTTGGTGATGCCGAAGACGAAGAGCAGCAGGCCGGGCGTTATGGTGATGGCGCCGGCCCAGTCGAAACTGGCGCGCATGCCGAGCGTCTTCTTGTCCCGCGGCAAGGCAAAGGGCGAGATGGCGAGGACCAGCAGAGCCACCGGGCCGGCCATCACCAGCGTGGCGCGCCAGCTCAGGATGGTCATGGCCCCGCCCAGCACCATGCCGAGCACATAGCCAGCCGCGCCGGTCGAGGCGAAGATGCCGAGCGCTTTGGCCCGCGCGTTGCCTTCGCCGAACACGGCAAGCAGCAGCGCGAGGGCAGCCGGCGCGGTGAACGCCGCCGCGATGCCCTTGACGAGGCGGGCGGCGATCAGCGTCGGGCCGGAGTCGACGAAGATTCCGGCGATGCTCGCAGCAGCGAACACGGCGAGCGCCCAGAGGAACACGCGGCGGTGGCCGAATATGTCGGCGATGCGGCCCCCGAGCAGCAGGAACCCGCCATAGCCGAGGACATAGGCGCTGACAGCCCATTGCAGTGCGGTGGGCTCAAGGCCCAGCTCGGCCTGAATGGCTGGGAGGGCAACGCCGATGGTGGAAACATCCATGGCGTCGAGGAAATTGGCAGCGCAGAGCAGCAGCAAGGCCAGCCCGGCGGCGCCACGAATTTTCGCAGTCGTCATCGAAACATTCCTTCTTTGCCGGCATGCCCGAGGGAGGACGGGCAGCAGGGGGCGGCAAGCTGGCGGTGTCCGATCCATATTGCAAATCGATAGTAGTCATGCGAGGTATTACCCAAGATGATGGATGACGCGCTGCTTAGAAAAATCGACCTCAACCTCCTGCTCGCCTTCTCGGTACTGATGGAGGAGCGCAATGTGAGTCGGGCGGCGGAGCGGCTTCTGGTCGGACAGCCTGGTCTCTCGGCCGCGCTCAAGCGCCTGCGCGAGGCGCTCGACGATGAGCTCTTCGTGCGCGTGGGCCGTGGCATCGAACCGACTCCCAGGGCGCTATCTATCGCTCCGGCCATCGACGCCGCGCTCGGGCATATCGCCGGTGCGCTGCGCGCTCCCGAGATCTTCGATCCGGCCGCCTATGAGGGCGAGTTCCGCATCGGCATGTGCGACAATATCGAAACGGCGTTCTTCGGCCCGCTCGCAGCGCGCGTTCGGGAGCAGGCGCCGGGCGCACGTCTGGTGTCAGTGGCATCGGACACCCGGCACGCCGGCAAGCTTCTCGATGACGGCGTTTTCGACGTGAGCATCTCGGTCCACGACGATCCGGCGAGCTGGCATGTCCGCGAGCCGCTGTTCGAGCAGAGCTCGATCTCCATTTTCTCCCCACGGCAACTGTCGCTGACGGCGCCGCTGACCTTGGATGAGTTCACCCGCGTGCCGCATGTGGCTGTCTCGTTCGAGGGAAACTCGAGCGGCGATGTCGATGCCGCACTGGCCCGAAAGGGGCGGAAGCGCGCTGTCGTCGCTAGCGTGCCGCGCTACTCGGCGCTGCCGACCGCGCTCAACGCCATGCCGGCAATTGCAACCATCCCGGAATCGATCGCGCGGTGCATGGCGATCCTCCACGACCTGGTCGTCACGCCGCCGCCGGTTCCGCTCGCCAGTGCGCCGGTGAGCCTACTCTATCGGCGGGTGGATCGGGCGGACGCGCGTTCTGTCTGGTTCCGCGACGTCGTGGTGGACGTGGCGAGCCGGGCACTAGCAGAGTCCGGCTGCTCGGTCGCGGTGGCGAGCCGGGAGGCTAGGCGGCAGCTGGCGTGAAGGTGAGGGCGACGCCGTTCATGCAGTAGCGGAGGCCCGTGGGTGGGGGCCCGTCGGGGAAGACGTGGCCCAGGTGGCCACCGCAGCGGCGACAATGCACTTCGGTGCGCGCATAGCCGATCTTGTAGTCGGTCGACTCGCCGACGGCATTCTCGAGCGGCTGGTAAAAGCTCGGCCAGCCGGTTCCGCTGTCGAACTTGGTCGACGCGTCGAAAAGCGGCAGATCGCAGCCTTTGCACGAGAAGGTCCCGGGACGGTGCTCGTCGTTGAGCGGCGAGGTGAAAGGATACTCGGTGTCCTCGTGGCGGAGGACGCGGTAGGCGGCGTCATCGAGCTGGGCCTTCCACTCCTCGTCAGTCTTGGTGACCTCGAACGTGCCTTCGACGGCTGTGGCGTCGGAGGGCATCCGGCGCAGGACCATGCTGGAGGCGGCGATGGCGGCGACGGCAGCGCCGCCAAGCAGAATCGAGCGACGGGATAGAGCCATATCGAAATCTCCCTGAATGGGCCCCGCACTCCCGGGCGGGACTTGTGAAGTGCGGGGTCCGACATGCAGGGCTTACCGTTTGGACCGACGCCCTGCACGTCAAATGCGCGTGTCCCACCTACATCTTGGGCAGCAGGACCTTGTCGATGACGTGGATGACGCCATTGGACTGAACCACGTCGGCAATGGTGACAGTGGCGACGCCGCCGGCTTCGTCGGTGATCGTCACCTTGTCGCCGTCGGTCTTGAGCCAGAGCTTGCAGCCGCCGATCGTCGTCACTTCGTGTGTGCCACCATCGTCCATCACCATCTTGGAGATGTCGGTGGACATGGCGTTGGCGGGGATCACGTGGCAGGTGAGGATCTTGGTCAGCGTCTCCTTGTTCTCGGGCTTAAGGAGATTTTCGACCGTTCCGGCGGGCAGGGCATCGAAGGCCGCATTGACCGGAGCGAGGACGGTGAACGGGCCTGCGCCCTTCAGCGTCTCGACGAGGCCCGCGGCCTGGACAGCAGCGACCAGCGTGGTGTGGTCGGGCGAGGTTACGGCGTTGTCGATGATGTCCTTATTCTCATACATGGGCATGCCGCCGACCATCGGGTTCTCGGCATAGGCGCCGGCAATGGTGGCGAGCGAAAGGGTGGCAGCGACCGCAAGGGCGCGCAGGGAGATGTTCATTTGATGGTTCCTCTCTCTTGGGATGTCCCGCGCCTCTTGCGTCGGAACAGCGAGAGCTACGGAAGCCCGTGACGTGGAGTTTCGAGGACAACGATCACGAAATGTTTGGCCGAGAGCCGATCAAAAACGACAAAGGCCGGAAACTCTCTCCGGCCTTTTCTCGTATGCGCGAGTCTTTAGATCGGCGTTGCTGTACCGACCGCAACGATCGGGCCCTGGGCCTGGCCGGTGGGCGAACCGCCCTTCTGTTCCAGCGTCACGGCCAGGACAGTGCCCTCGCCGATCCTTTCGCGCGCGGCCGGGTCGAGCGGGATCTCGACGCGCTGGTCGACCGGGATGACGCCCATGGAGACGGCCGGCTCGTTGGGCTCGATGTACCAGAGCTCAAAATCCTTGTCGGGAACGGCCTGCCCCTCGAGGCCCATGATTCGTACCATCTTCGTGCCCATGTCGTAAAAGGCGACGAACTCGATGCCCGAGCCTTCCTGCGCCTGCAGCGCGGCAACAAGCTGCATGGCGGTGGTTTCGGCATCGAAGCGCGGCTGCATAAGATTGATGCCGACGGCCACCACTGCAACTGCAAGGCTTCCGGCTGCGAGGGCGCGCCAGAGTGGCAGGGAGTTCCACCAGCCGGCCGGCTTGGACTCGCCGAAGAGGCGCGCCTCAACGCGCGAGAACACGTTAGTCGGCGCCGGCGTCTCGGCGAACTCGCCGTCGAGGGTAGAGAGTCGTTGGCGCCAGCGCTTCAGTTCGGCCGCGAGCGCCGGTTCGGTGGCGATGCGGCGTGCGACGGCGGCGCGCTCCCCGCCTTCGAGCAGGTCGAGCGCGTACTCGGCGACCAGGACCTGGTCGTCTTCCGATCCGCCATGTCCTCGTTCGAGGCTCATCCCGAAAGGCACTCTCTCAGTTTGATGAGGCTCCGGCGCAGCCAGGTCCGCATCGTGTTGAGCGGCACGCTGTGACGTGCCGCCAGTTCTTCGTAACTGAAGCCGTCGAGATAGGCACCACGAACGGCGTCTGCCTTGGCCGGCTCGAGCTCGCCGAGGCAGCCTTCGATCCGGGCACGCTCGCCGGTATCGACCGCCGCCTGCTCCGGATCGGGGCCGGCATCGGCCACCTCGAGCGCCGCGTCGATGTCGTCGGCCACCGGCTTGCGCGCCCGGAGGATGTCGAGAGCATGGTTGCGGGCGACCGCCACCAGCCAGGAGATCGGGCTATAGCCGCCGGCTACGTAGCGGTCGGCGCGTTGCCAAATCTTGACGTAAACCTCCTGGAGCGCCTCTTCGGCTTCCGCGCGGTCCTTCAAGATACGCAGGGTGACGCCGAAGAGTTTCGCGCTGGTGCGGCCGTAAAGGTCGCGGAAGGCCCGCCGATCTCGGAGAGCGCAGCGGGCGATCAGATCGGCGATGTCGGCACTCGAACTCGGCGACATGCGCCAATTGATAGCCGGACGCCGAGGGGCTGCCTACCCCCGGCACACATCTCGAACCGGCGCGCCATGCCGCAAAATCCCCACGTTTGAAACGTTGAAGCCACGGGCCTGCAAAACCGCTTCCGACTCCGGCCCAATCCGATATACGTGAGGACCACCATGAGCACTCGCGCAATGCCCGACATCGAATCGTTCACCCGCGACGCCGCCGTCCTCTCGCAGGCGCTGCCCTATATGCAGCGCTACGAGGGCAAGACGGTCGTGGTGAAATATGGCGGGCACGCGATGGGCGACCCGGTGGCGCAGCAGAATTTCGCCCGCGACATCGCGCTTTTAAAGCAGAGCAAGGTGAACCCCATCGTGGTTCACGGCGGCGGGCCGCAGATCAAGACCATGCTCGAGAAGATGGGCATCGAGAGCCGCTTCGAGGGCGGGTTGCGGGTCACCGACGCGCGGACGATGGAAATCGTCGAGATGGTGCTGGCCGGTTCGATCAACAAGGAGATCGTCGCCACCATCAATGCCGAAGGCGAGTGGGCCATCGGGCTTTGCGGCAAGGACGGCAACATGGTCTTTGCCAAAAAGGCCACCAAGATGTGGAAGGACCCGGGTTCGAGCATCGAGCGCGAGCTCGATCTCGGCTTTGTCGGCGAACCTGTCGAGGTCGACCGAACTCTGCTCGACCTTCTGGCCCGCTCGGAAATGATCCCGGTGATCGCGCCGGTCGCTCCGGGCCGCGACGGCGCCACCTACAATATCAACGCCGACACCTTTGCTGGCGCTATCGCTGGCTCGCTAGGCGCCAAGCGCCTGTTGTTCCTCACCGATGTCGACGGCGTGCTCGACGGCAACAAGAAGCTCATCCCCGAACTCAGCATGCGCGACGCCCGGGCGCTGATCGCCGACGGCACCATTTCGGGCGGCATGATCCCCAAGGTCGAAACCTGCCTCGAAGCGCTGGAAAACGGCGTCGAAGGCGTGGTGATCCTCAATGGGAAGACGCCGCATGTAGTGCTGGTGGAGCTCTTTACCGCACATGGTGCGGGTACGCTGATCGTGAGGTGAGCCAGGCCGATCCGCTTTGGGCTCGGCCAGCAACCGCACTATCGCGAGCCCCTCTCTTGCGATTTCCAAGGGCTTAGTCCTCGCGAAGAGGCTCGGTCTAAACCCAGGAAATCGCTTTCTCCCCCGCAAGGGGGGAGAGGTTCGGAGAGATCGAGCCCCAGCACCCTCTCTCCCCCTGCGGGAGAGAAAGCGAGGCCTTGGACTTAGCTCTTGCTAAGTCCCTAGCCGAGCAAGAGAGGGGCACATGATCTCGCAAGCCGCACACCGATGCACCGGACGGGCTCGCGCCCTCCGGGGATATCAAAGAACGCGAACAACGGCGGAGCATGGCCCGTCGATGGTTCGAGTGCCGGACGATTGAAGTGCCTCGCCCGGCTGGAGCCCTGCTCCGCCGTCGTGACCGGGGTTTTGGGCGTTCGACCGGGAATGTCCGGGGCGTTTCAATCGGGATGCCCCACCGCCGCAGGGTCCTTGTCCTGACCAGACCACGCTCTTCGCGCTTCTCCAGTCGAACCCCTGGTGACAGGGCCGAACACAAGCCCTGCCGCGGCAGCAAATTAAGGCGACGGGCTACCTAAACCCATCAGACCTTCCCGGCTTGGCCTGATCCGGACCGACGTCCGAACCACCCAGCCTCGCCGCACCAATCACTCGTCATGATCTCGCTTTCGGTGCGGCGATGGATGGAATCTACCTCAGCCCGAACCTGCGGGGATAACTTCCCCAAGATTTCTGACAAGCGTCTGAACGCAAAGGTGAATTGGTGAACCGCAGATGACCGGTGTCTGACCGACAACCGGCAGGCTTTGGATGTGGTCTTGGGTGTGCCTGAGCGTCGTTTTGGCTGTGACGTTGTCCGTAGACGTCTATCATCTGACGGTCGTATGACTGGCGTAGGTCGGCTGGAGCTCCGAGCGCCGAACCGGCGACAGTGGCGGCGGCTTTGATCAGCGCTCTCCTCCGTGTCTCAGGCGCGCCCGCCGTCCGCGCTCATGGTGCGAAGCAACTCATCCAGCTGTTCGAACTGCTCGCCGAACCCTCTCGTGCTGCCCGAAGCAATTGCGGCGTCCAGTGCCTCCTTGGAGGGATAGAGATCGCTGAGGACGAGCAGTGTCCTGCCGTCCTTTTCTTCGAACGTCACCGTGGTGACGGCACCGTCCTCTTCCTCTTCGTTCGTCCAGACGAGGCGCGTGGGTGGCGTCACCTCGAGATAGCGGCCGACGAACTCCATCGGCTGGTCCGATCCCGGATGGCCGAAGACGAGCCGGTAGGTGCCACCGGTGCGGACGTCCGCCTCACAGGAGAGGAGGGTTATGCCGAACGACTTGGGTGCCCACCAGCGCATCATCAGCTCAGGCCTGGTCCAGGCCTCGAAGACGATGCGTGCCGGACCGTTGAAGGTTCTGGTGACGACCAGTTCGCGGTCGGACCGCCGCTCGGCCTTGGTGCGGCTGTTCGCCGGGGCAGCGTCCCCCTCATTCGTCGCGTCCATTGCTCTTCTCCTTGCGGTTGAGTTCTTCGACTATCTTGTCCAGCTCGTTGAACCGGGCGTCCCAGAGCTGGCGGTATCTCTCGATCCACGCCGCCTCTTCCTCCAGGCGACTCCGGCCGAGCCGGCAGGTGCGCACCCGTCCGACCTTCTCGGTCGTCACCAGCCCCGCCTGCTCCAGCACGCCGACATGCTTCTTCATGCCCGTGAGGGTCATGTGGAATTTCTCGGCGAGATCGGTGATCGACGCGTCCGCGCGCCCGAGCTGCTCGAGCACACCGCGCCGGGTGGGATCCGAGAGCGCGGCGAATGAGGCATCGAAACGGGATTGAGAATACTGAACCATGTAGTTCAGTGTATAGAATGGAGCGGCCGCGCGCAAGGGGGCACTGCTGGCACGAGACCGGAAATCAGGCCGAAACCGACAGCAACCGACAGGCGAGTTGCAGGCGCTGCTCGACCAGGTAATCGGCGAACGAAGTGCCGGTCCGCAAACAGCCGCCGCGCATAGCTGCCCGAAATCCCGTGGTAGGTGGGGAGGGGCGGAGGCCGGCCCGCCGGCCTAGCGCCGCTCAGCTCGAGACGATGCGCTCGATTTCGGCCCGCAGCGTGTCGATGCCGAATTTGGTTTCGCTGGAGGTGACGATGAGGTCGGGGTGGGCGGCGGGGCGCTTGGCTATGGCGGCTTTGGTGGCGGCGATCACCGCATCGAGCTCGCGCGCATTGGGCTTGTCGCCCTTGGTGAGCACCACCTGGTAGCTCACCGCGGCCTTGTCGAGTTCGTTCATCACCGTGAGGTCGTTGGCCTTGGGCCCGTGCCGGCCGTCGACGAGGACGTAGACGCGGCGCAGGTTGGGGCGCCCGGTGAGGTAGGAATGGATGAGGCGGGTCCAGGCGGCGACCTTGTCCTTGGGCGCCTGGGCGAAGCCGTAGCCGGGCATGTCGACGATGCGGAGCGACGCGTCTTCGGCCTCGAAGATGTTGAGCTCCTGCGTGCGGCCGGGCGTGTTCGAAGTGCGCGCGAGGTTCACCCGGCCGGTCAGCGCATTGATGAGCGAGGATTTTCCCACGTTCGAGCGGCCGGCAAACGCCACTTCCACCCGGTCCGGCGGCGGCAGGTCGGCGATCCGCACGCAGCCTTTGACGAAGACAAACGGCCGCGCAAACAGCAGCCGGCCGGCTTCGAGGTCGAGGTCTGAGGAGGGGAGGTCGTCGGTCATCGGTCTCTCGGCTGAAGAGCAGTAGCCCTCATGGTGAGCTCGTCGAACCACGAGGGCGTGCCCATCACGGTGCCACGACCTCGTCCTTCGACAGGCTCAGGATGAGGTCTACTGAAAATGCGGGCGCCGGCAAGCCGCAAGAAGCAAACGAGGCCCCGCAGGGCCTCGTGGGAAGCTTCAGCTGGCCTTGCCGCCGGCGGGTTTTTCTTCCGGCTTCGGCTTGCGCTTGAAGCTGGCGGCGATGTTGCCGAACAGGTCCACCTCGGCGCCGTGGCGCTTCATGATGAAATACTGCTGGCCCACCGAGAGCAGGTTGTTCCAGGCCCAGTAGATGACGAGGCCGGCCGGGAACGAGCCGAGCATGAAGGTGAAGATGATCGGCATCCAGTTGAAGATCATCGCCTGCGTCGGATCCGGCGGCGGCGGGTTGAGCTTCATCTGCACCCACATGGTGATGCCCATGATCACCGGCCAGACGCCGAGATGGAGGAGGCCGCCGAGCACCGGCACCACGGTCGGGTCCCACGGGATGAGGCCGAAGAGGGTGAAGATGTTGGTCGGATCGGGTGCAGCGAGGTCGACGATCCAACCGAAGAACGGTGCGTGCCGCATCTCGAGGCTGATGAAGATCACCGAATAGAGCGAGAAGAACACCGGGATCTGGATGAGGATCGGCCAGCAGCCCGAGAGCGGGTTGATCTTCTCTTTCTTGTAGAGCTCCATCATCGCCTGCTGCTGCTGCACGCGATCGTCCTTGAAGCGCTCCTGGATGGCCTTCATTTCCGGCTGCACGCGCCGCATGGCCGCCATCGACCGGTACGAGCGGTTGGCAAGCGGGAAGAACAGCGCCTTGACGATGACCGTCACCGCGAGGATGGCGAGACCGAAGTTCCCCAGGATTCCGTAGAGGAACTGGATCAGGTCGAACATCGGCCGGGTGATGAAGTGCAGCCAGCCCCAGTCGATCAGCAGTTCCAGCCGGTCGAAGCCGTACTGCCGGTCATAGCCGTCGATGATGTAGGTTTCCTTGGCGCCGGCGAAGACGTAGCTCTCGTTGCTCGCCGTCTGGCCCGGAGCGACGGTGACCGGCGTCGTCTCGACGAAACTCGTCTGGTAGATGTCGGTGCCGGCGGGCTTGGAATAGTAGAAGGTGGCGTTGATCGGCTCACCGGGCTTGGCGATGATCGCCGTTGCCCAGTACTTGTCGCCGAAGCCGAGCCAGCCCGCGGTGTTCTCGAACTTGAGCTGCTTGTCGTTCTGCAGGTCGGTGTATTTCTTCGAGACCAGGTTGTTGGAGCCGAGGACGCCCAGCGGACCTTCGTGCTGCACGAAGAAGTTGGCGACATGCGGCGTGCCCTGGCGAACCGCCTTGGCAAAGGGGAACACGGTGACCGAGCCGGTGCCGGTGTTCTCGATCGTCTGCGTGACCTTGAAGAGGTAATTCTCGTCGACCGTGAAGGTGCGGCGGAAGACCAGGCCCTGGCCATTGTCCCAGCGCAGCGTCAGCGGCGCGCCGACCGCAAGGGTCTGGTTGTCACCCTCGACGGTCCACTGCGACTGGGCATTGGGTAGCTGCTCGGCCGTGATACCGGAGCCAGGGGCCCAGCCCTGCTCGACGAAATAGCCGTTCGGCGCCCCGTCGGGCGTGAGGAGCGTAATGATCGGCGAGGCGTTGTCGACCGTTTCATGGTACTTCTTGAGCTGCAGGTCGTCGAGGCGCCCGCCAGTGAGGCTGATCGAGCCCGAAAGGGACGGCGTGTCGATCTTGGCGCGCGGGCTGGCCGCGATGGCCGCCTTCCGGTCGGCGAAAGCCTGCGTCACGCCATTGTTGACCACCGGGGCGGCAGCGGTCGCCGCCTGTCCGCCGGTGACGCTCGGCGCATTGAGCGCGGCGTCGGCCGCCGCCTTCTGGGCCGCCTGCTCCTGCTGCTCGATGGCTGCACGGCGCTGCGCCTGCTCGAGCTGCGGCCCGGCCACCAGGAACTGCCATCCGAACAGCACGACCACGCTCAAGACGATGGCGAGGATCATGTTCCGGGTGTTTTCGTTCTGCTGCATTATTTCGGCTTCCGGGGGCTCTCGGCCCTGCTGGCGTGGACTTTTACGATAGAAGAAGAGAGGTCGCGCACGAGCTTGTCGAACTTTTCGCCCAGCGCCTCGCGCCGGCCGACAAGCACGTAGTCATGTTGGGGCTGGAACTCGCCGGCGCAAGCCCTGGCGGCTGCACGCAGCCGCCGCTTGATGCGGTTCCGCTCCGGTGAGTTGCCGGTCTTTTTGGTGACGGTGAAGCCGACCCCCGGCTCGACCCCCTCGCTGCCGATGGCCTGCAGCGAAAAAGCAGAACGCCCGGCGCGATTGCCCCGGGCTGCCCTGACGAATTCTGCCCTTTTGCGCAGCTGCCGCAGCATTGTCATGCCGCGCGCGGCCCTCAGGCCGACAGCTTCTTGCGGCCCAGAGCACGGCGCATGTTGAGGATCTTGCGGCCGTTCTTGGTCGCCATGCGGGCCCGGAAGCCGTGGCGGCGTGTGCGCACGAGTTTGCTCGGCTGGAAAGTACGTTTCGACATAACATCAAACCACGCCGGGCGCGGTTCCTCTGGCTCAATTCTTGCGCAAGGTCAAAGCCGCAGATTTCCGGGGTTTTCCCGGGCCTCTGAGGCGAGTTGGCGGGCTTATAGGGAAAACAGGGCGGCAAGTCAACGCGAGGGACTGCGGTGGTTGGTGCGACGCCCTGTGCCACGCCCCTGCTGGTTCGACAGGCTCACCATGAGGGCTACTGATGCTTATGAGGCCTCGTCCAGAGCTTGTCGAAGGACCGGGCCGGGCGCGCATCTTCCACCAAAGGCGGCCTTTTCAAGGTGTTCCGCGACCCGCAAGGTGCAACTCTAGGGAGAGAGAATGGATTCGCGGTTGTTCTGGCTGGCGCTGGCCGCCTTTGTCGGCGCCATCGAGGGCGGGCTGATTGCGGGCATTTTGCCGCTGATCAGCGCCGATCTGGGGGTGACGCTGGGGCAGGCGGGCCAGCTGGTCCTCTTTTATTCGCTTGCCTATGCGCTGGGGCCGCCGCTGCTGGCCCTGCTGCTGGGCGGCGTCGGGCGCCGGCGCATCCTCGCCTGGTCCGAGTTCGGCCTCGCTATTTGCGCGCTGCTGATGGTGCTGATGCCGTTCTTCGAGGGCCTGGTCCTCGTCCGGACCGTCCTGGCGGTCGTGGCCGGCACCTATACCGGCACGGCGATGGCGACCGCGGCGATGCTGGCGCCGGCCGGCCAGCGCGGGCGCTACATGCAGGTGATCAGCATGGGGCAGGCCATCGCCTCCCTCGCCGGCGTGCCGCTCGGGGCGCTGCTGGCCGCGCATTTCGGCTGGCGCATGGAATATGTGGCGCTCGCGATCATGGCTTCGCTCGCGGCGCTGGCACTCTACACGCAATTGCCGCGCGGCATGCCCGGCGACACCATGACCATTGGTGAGCGCCTTCGGGTGCTGCGCAACCCCAGTATCGGCACGGCGCTGGTCTCGACGCTGGTGTTCATGATCGGCTCGGCGCCGCTGATGGTCTATATCAGCGCCGTGCTGACGGCAGCCGGGGTCGGTTACGACGCGCTGCCGCTGGTCCTTTTCGCCGGCGGCGTCGGGGCGATCGCCTGCGGCGCCACGGCCGGACGCATGGCCGACCGCTTCGGCAGCCGGCGGACCGCGACGATTGCGGGGCTGGCCGTGATCGTCGTCACCGTGGCGTTCCTGGTGCTGCCGCATCTGCCGCCGGGGCTGGCGCTGCCCGCACTGATGCTGATCGTCGGGGCGCAGGGCTTTGTGGGCCGCACCTATATGATCGCCGTCGCCAGCCACATCGCTCAGATCGCCGCCGGCGTGGTGCCGGTGGCCATCTCGCTCAATATGTCGGCGTTTTCCATCGGCATGGCCGTCGCCGCCGCCGTGGGCGGCATCGTCCTCGACATGTACGGCGCCATGGCGCTGCCGCTCATCGGTTGCCCGATCGTGGGCCTCGCCCTCTTCATCTGGCGCCGCGTGCCGGAGGGGGAGCCGGAGATCAGGGGGTAGGGGGGACGCCCTCGTCCTTCGACAAGCTCAGGATGAGGACTGCCGTGATGTCTGTGGGGACCTCATGGTGAGCTTGTCGAACCGCGAGTCCGGGCCGACAATTCCCAACGATCCCCACCACAATTTCTGCTCCGCCCTGTGACTCCGTGAGCCGTCTTTGCTAAGGAACGCCGGCGGGGGGCGCGTTGCGGGCACCGGACAAACCACATGGCTGATATCCTCACACCCGACCTGTGCGTCATCGGGGCGGGCGCGGGCGGTCTGGCTGCTGCCGAGACCGCTGCCGGTTTCGGCGCCTCGGTGGTGCTGGTCGAGCGCGCCAAGCTCGGTGGCCTGAGCCTCAACTCGGGCGCCGTCCCCGCCAAGGCGCTGCTGGCCGCAGCCGCCCATGCCCAGGCCTTGCGCAACGCCGGCGGCTTCGGCATTGCTGTCGACGAGCCGCGCATCCATACCCGCCGCGTGCACGACCATCTCGACCAGGTGATCGCCGGCCTCGTCCCGCGCGACGCCGCGGCGCGGCTGAAGGCCCTGGGCGTCGAGGTGATCGCGGCCGATGCCCGCTTCGTCGACGGCAAGACGCTGAGCGCCGGCGAGACGCTGATCCGGGCCCGCCGCTTCGTGCTCGCCACCGGCGCCAGGTCGGTGCTGCCGGCCATTTCCGGCCTCGAGACGGTGCCCTATTTCACCACGGAGACCATTTTCGACAATACCCGCAAGCTGACCCACCTGGTGGTGATCGGCGCCGGGGCGCTGGGCCTCGAGATCGCCCAGGCCTATCGGCGCCTCGGCTCCGACGTCACCGTCGTCGAGCCCGGCCGGCCGCTCCCCGGGTCGGACCCTGAGCTGGCCGAGATCGCGCTCAAGCGGATGCGCGAGGAGGGCGTGGACATCCGGCCCGAGACCGAGGTGACGGCCATCCTGGCGCGATCCATGGGCATCGGCGTAGCGGTGAAGTCCGGCGAGGCCGAGCAGATGCTTGATGCCTCCCACATCCTCGTCGCCACGGCGCGCCGGCCTAATCTCGACGGCCTCGACCTCGAAAAGGCCGGCATCCGCCGCGCCAAGGGCGACACCACGCGGCTGCAGCTGACGCCGGGGCTCCGCACCACCAACCGCCGCGTCTTCGCCGTCGGCGAAGTCACCGGCGGCGATGCCTCGGTGCATCTCGCCGCCCAGCAGGGGGAGCGTGTCGCCGCCGCGGTGCTTTTCGCCCGGCCGGTGCGGCAAAAACCCGAGCTCGTGCCCCATGTCACCTACACCGATCCGGAGATCGCCGAGGTCGGGCTGACCGAGGCGGCGGCTCGCGCCAAGCACGGCGCCGGAGTGCTGGTCACCCGCTGGTCCTTTGCCGAGAACGACAGGGCCAGGGCCGATCGCCAGGCTTTCGGCACCGCCAAGCTCGTCACCGACAAGAATGGCCGCATCCTCGGCGCCGGGATCGTCGGCAGCGGAGCAGGGGAGCTGGTGGCGCTCTTTTCGCTCGCCCTCTCGCGCCGGCTCACGGCGCGCCACCTCATGGACTTCGTCGCGCCCTATCCCACCTATGCCGAAATCGCCCGGCGCCTGGGCCTCGAATTCCACCGCAGCATGGCCGCCAGCCCGGTTTTGCGCCGCATCGCAGAGTTCGTGCGTTACCTGCCCTGAGCTTGTTGGATAACGGGTTTCCCGCTAATCATTTGACCGATGGCCACTGACACACGCGCGATGCCGGGGCCCTTTTCGGGCCTGTCGGTCAAGATCATCGCCACGATCATTTTCGTGATCCTTGCGGTTCAGGTCATCATTTATCTGCCCTCGGCCGCCAACTTCCGCATGGCCTGGCTCGAAGACCGGCTGCGGGTCGGCATCGTCGCCGCCCGCGTGCTCGATGCCGTGCCCGATGTCCTGGCGCTGCCGCGCGAGCTCACCGACAGATTGCTCAATTCTGCCGGGGCGACCGCCATCGTCTACCGCCGCGAGGGGCAGAGTCAGCTGCTCGAGCTCGAGCAGGCGCCCATGCCGCGCCAGGCGGTAACCGTCGACATGCGGCTACGCGATCCCGTCGCCATCATCGGCGGCGTGTTCGACACCCTGTTCCTGGGCGGCGACCGCACGCTGCGCATCATCGGCGAAGGCGACCCCGACGACGGCGAAGAGGGGTTGGTCGAAGTGCTGATGCCCGAGCAGCCGCTGCGGCTCGAGCTCCTGCTCTATTCGCGCAACACCTTCGTCATTTCGCTGATCGTGGCGCTGATGACGGCGATCGTCCTTTACCTGTTCGTGTCGCGCATCCTCATCGCCCCGATCCGCACCCTGTCCGAGAACATCCTCGGCTACCGCCAGGCCCCGGAGAACGCCACGCTGATCATGGCGCCAAAACCCGGCCGCCGCGACGAAATCGGCATCCTGGAGCAGGAGCTGGCGGCCATGGAGAGCGAGATCTTCACGCTGTTGCGCCAGCGCCGGCACCTGGCCGACCTCGGCCTCGCCGTCTCCAAGATCAACCACGACCTCCGCAACACGCTGACCTCGGCGCAACTGCTCTCCGACCAGGTGGCGACGCTCGACGATCCAAAGGTGCAGCGCCTGGCGCCGCGGCTGGTGAACTCGATCGACCGGGCCATCGGCTTTGCTCAGTCGGTGCTCGACTACGGCCGCCAGTCGGCGACACCGCCCAAGCCGGTGCCGGTCGATCTCCGCGCCCTGATCGACGAGGCGGCTTTCGATGCCGGCCTCGTGGCCCACCCGGCGGTCAAGCTGCGCAACGAGGTGCCGGACGCGGTGAGCCTCCGGGCCGATCCCGAGCAGCTGGCGCGCGTGCTGATCAACCTGATGAAGAATGCTCGCGAGGCGCTCGAGGCGCAGGACGGCGCCAATCCGGCCCCGGAGATCGTGGTCTCGTTCGCCCGCACGGCGGATGCTCTCACAGTAAGCGTGGCCGACAATGGCCCGGGCCTGCCGCCGCGGGCCCGGGAAAACCTCTTCGTGGCTTTCGAGGGCTCGGCGCGCGTTGGCGGCACCGGCCTCGGGCTCGCCATTGCCCGCGAGCTGACCGAGGCCCATGGCGGCAGGCTCGTCTTCGTCGACCAGCCCCAGGGCACCCGCTTCGATATCGTCTTCCCCGCCGAGATGCTGGTCGCCTGAGCGAAGGCCCTGGACGCGCACCGGAGGCCTCCCGCACCGCTTGCAATGCCCGTTCACCTCCTATATGGGTTCGCTCCGTTCCGCCGGCACCGCCCGGCCGACAGGCGCCCGTAGCTCAGCTGGATGGAGCACCAGACTACGAATCTGGGGGTCAGGAGTTCGAATCTCTTCGGGCGCGCCATTTCCGTGCAAAACCGCGAACCCCGGACTTGCCGGCGATCACGTCTTCAACCGGCCTAGGGTAAAGCCGCCTTTGCGCGGCTGAGTGCGGGGCAGCCTACCAGTCACCCTCTCGATGAGCTGATCGCCTCGGGCACCTTCTGCTGCTTGCAGACACTCTTCTTGATCCTCATCAACGCTCTCTGGCGACGCACATGTGATCGTGCGGTGTGTCCGGTCCTCTTCAGAACCGAAACCGGCCGCTGCAGTCGCCTCAGACAAGGATGTTGAGCGATATGGATCGTGCTCTCAGCACTCGGCTGAAGGTCGGCCTGCTGTTGCTGGCGATCACCGCCGTCGTCGGGGGCTTCGGCCTGCAGCTGGCCGGTCAGACGGACGCCGCCCGCCTTGTGTGGATGGGCGGGGTATTGCCGGTCCTTGCCGCACTGATCGTCGAGATCGGGCGCAGCCTATTGGAGGGCGAGGTCGGACTCGACATCGTCGCGGCACTGTCGATGTCGGCCGCGCTCCTGCTCGGCGAGAGCCTGGCAGCTGCCATTGTGGCGGTGATGTACTCGGGCGGCACGTTTCTCGAAACCTTCGCCGAAGGCCGCGCGCGGCGGGAGATGCATCACCTCCTGTCACGCGTTCCGCGCTCGGCCGCGCGGCATCGTGACGGCGGCCTCGAGGATGTACCTCTCGATGATGTCGTGCCGGGCGATCGGCTGCTGATCCGGCAGGGCGACGTCGTTCCAGTCGACGGGACTGTCGCTTCCGCCTCGGCCTTTCTCGATACGTCTCCGCTCACCGGGGAATCGCTACCCGTTCGTCTCGCCCGCGGCGGCGAGGCCATGAGCGGGTCGACCAATGCCGGTGAGGCGTTCGACCTCATCGCCACGCGGCCGGCGGGGGACAGCAC
>DATCRS010000357.1:0-10175 GCA_036568845.1 Devosia sp.
GCCGAGGAGTTTCTTGTTCACGTTCATGTTCCCTCTGCAATGGTCACGCCGGCCGCATCCCTTCGTGCGGGCTGTCTCAAACCGCCGGCGCAACAACGTTTTGGGGGCACAACCCAATGCCCCGCTGGCGGCGATATTGCATATTTGCGAAGCGGGAGTCATCCGGTTTTGATCGGTTGGTAAAATGGCGGCGTTTGTCCGCGCCGGCCCCGCCGTCTATAGATTTCGCCCTCACGCCATTCCCTGGATGCTGCCGATGTTCATTCGCCTCGCCGCTTTCGTTCTTGCGATTGTCTTGGCTGCCGCGCCCATGGCCGCGGCGCAGGAAAGCTCGATCGAAACGCTGCCGGCGGCCGACGGCACATCGAGCGGCGAGGCCGCGCCAGCGGAGGAGCCTCCGGTGGAGGTGGCGCCCCCTCCCTGCGGTACGCAGCCCATCACCATCGTCCGCCTGCAATGGCCGAGCTCGGCCATTCTGGCGGAAATCCACTCCCGTCTGCTCAAGGCACATTTCGGTTGCGATACCCGTGTGCAGGAGGGCGACATGGCGTCGGCCGGCTCGTCGATGGGCACTACTGGCCAGCCGGCGGTGGTGCCGGAAATGTGGATCGCGCGCATCGCCGACATCTGGAACGCGGCCACCAAGGCGCAGAAGGTGCGGCAGGCCGGCAACGCCTATGACGAGGCGACGTTCGAAGGCTGGTTCGTCCCGGACTATACGGCAACGCAGTGGCCCGAAGTGACGACGATCGATGGGCTCAAGGCGCACGCCGTCGACTTCGCCACCCCAGGTTCGCCCAAGGGCCGGCTCGTGTCGTGCCCAGTGGACTGGGGCTGTTCGGTGATCAATCGCAACCTGCTGCGCGCCAATGGGCTCGAGCCGTATTTCGAAATCGTCGAGCCGGCCAACCGGTTCGAGCTCGACACCGTCATCGCCGAGGCGGTGAGCCGCATGGAGCCGATCCTCTTTTATTACTGGCAGCCCAACGCGATCCTGGCGCAGTTCGGCTTCCGGCCGGTGGAGCTCGGCCCGTACGATAAGGACAACTTTCTCTGCCTCGGACGTACCACCTGCGGCAGTCCACTGCCCTCGGGTTTCGCGCCGGACCCAGTGATCATTGCCGTGGCCGAATGGGTATTCCTCGATGCGCCGCAAGTCGCGGCCTATTTCGGTCGCGCGCGAATGCCGCTTGCGGAGATGAACGCCATGCTGCAGGCGCTGAGCGACGGTGCAACCGCCGAACAGGTCGCCGACAGCTTCATTGCCACCCGCGAGACGGTCTGGCGGCCCTGGCTCGGCTCGGTGCTTACGCCGGAGCAGTGATCGGTTTACCCCACACTAACCCTGCGGGCGCCTCCGATCCCGCCTGCAAAAAAACTGTCACATGCCGTGGCTAGGCTGTTCGTTTCGACCTTCAGCTACCTCGGTCTTCTTACTAACCACCTGACACTACAGTAGTTTTTGACCTGCATTCAGTGTCGGTTAATCGTTGGCGTGGCAGGTTCGTCCCCTGGAACTAGGGGAAGCGTCACCCATGAGAACCGACAATTCGCTGTCGCGTGTCCTCGCCATCTATCGCGGCATTGCGTTCGGCACGGCGGCGTTGGCGACTGCAGCGCTGATCTTTGGCACGGTAGCCGCCTGGTCGATGCTCGCGGCACGCAGCGATGCGGCGCTGGTGCTGGTGATCTCGACGGGTGCCTATCTCGGCATCCTGGGCCTTCTCCTCACCGGGCACAACGCCCTTCGTGCGCGGCTGGCGACGGCAAGCGCCGATCGTACCCGCATGCTCGCCACGGCCCATCGCGACGAGCTCACCGGCGCCTTCACGCGCTCCTACTTTCTGTCGCTCCTGCGGGAGGATGTGAAGCATGAGCCCGATGTCTCGATCGGTTACATGCAGATCGATATGGACCACCTCAAGGTGCTCAACGACGGCAGTGGCCACGCTGCCGGCGATGCCGCGCTGGTGCATCTCATCGCGACGGTGGCCAAGGTGCTGCCGGGCGCCGTCGTCGGCCGGCTCGGCGGCGACGAGTTCGGCATCGCCGTGCGCAGCATCGAAAGCAAGACGGCGCTCAAGCGGTTGGGCGACCAGATCCTGCGTGAGCTTGGCGAGCCGATCCAGATCGCCGGCCGCCCGGTGCGCCTTTCGGCCACCATCGGTATTGCCGCTGCGCCCAACGACGCTCAGGACGCCGACCAGCTCATCACCAAGGCCGACCTCGCGCTCTACAAGGGCAAGCGCTCCGGCCGCCATGTCTCGGTGGTGTTCGAGGACAACATGCTGGTGGACGAGCGGCACAAGCGCTTCATCGAGCGCGACCTGCGCGCCGCCATCATCCTCAACGAGCTCGAGCTGCACTACCAGCCGGTGTTCTCGAGCGATGGCGAAACGATCAAGTCCTACGAATCACTGGTGCGCTGGCAACATTCGGTGCGCGGTACCATCATGCCCTCCGACTTCATCCCGATCGCCGAGGAGAGCGACCTCATCGACAAGCTCGGCGACTGGGTGGTGCGGCGCGCGTGTCTCGACTTCACGACGCTCGGCGCGCCGGCGGTGGGCGTCAACGTATCAGCCCTGCAGCTGCGGCGCCCGGATTTCACCGAACGATTCACCGCCATTCTCGCTGAAACCGGTATCGCCGGTGATAAGCTTATCGTCGAAGTCACCGAGACGGTTCCCATGGAGGCCGGCACGGTAGAACTCGCCAACCTGACGGCACTCCGCAACATTGGCGTCCGCGTCGCCATTGACGATTTCGGGGCCGGCCATGCCAGCCTGGGTTATCTGCGTGGCTTCGACTTCGACATCATCAAGATCGACCGGACTTACGTCTCCAACCTGCCCGGCCACCGCGCCGATGCGCTCATCGTCTCGGCAATCTGCAAGATCGCGCGGTCGCTGCAGATCGAGGTGGTAGCAGAGGGAATCGAGACCGAGGCGCAGATGCGCTTCCTGAGACGCAGCGGATGCACCGCCATGCAAGGCTACCTGCTCGGACGACCCCAGCCGTTGCGGCTCTTGCGCCAGGCGCAACCCGAGCTTGCCAGCGCCGCCTAAGGGCGGAGTTGCTTCTGTCGCAACGCCGTTGGTATAGATGCCCCGGAAAGCCCACTGGGCGGTGCGGGAGCAGGAATTTGGAACTGAAGCGGATCAACGAGCACGTCAGCGTCGCACCGCAGATCAGCCCCGAAGACGTTGCGGCGATCAAGGCCGCCGGTTTCACAGCAATCATCAACAATCGCCCCGATGGCGAAGCGCCCGACCAGCCGTCAAGCGCGGTCATCGAGCAGGCGGCGCACGCGGCGGGCCTCTCTTATCACTACATTCCGCTCGGCCGCGAAGGGGTGACCCCGGAGATGGTCGAGAGGACCGAGGAGGTGCTCGAGGGGAGCACCGGTCCCGTGTTCTGCTATTGCCGGTCCGGTACGCGCTCCACCACGCTCTGGGCCTTGAGCCAGGCGGGCAAGCAGCCGGCGAGCGACATCATCGCGGCAGCGGCGAACGCGGGCTATGACGTGTCCCATCTTGCCGGACATCTGAACCAGAAATAGGGGCCGTCGGGCCCCTATTGCTTTCCTGGGCACCCCGGTGCTCGTCCCCTCTCGTCGGGTAACTCGATGCCGATCAAGAAAATCCTCGTCGCCAACCGCAGCGAAATCGCCATCCGGGTGTTTCGCGCCGCCAACGAGCTGAACATCAAGACCGTCGCCTGCTACGCCGAAGAGGACAAGCTGGCGCTGCATCGCTTCAAGGCCGACGAGGCTTATCTGATCGGCAAGGGGCTGGGCCCGGTCGAAGCTTACCTGCAGATCGACGAGTACATTCGCGTCGCCCGCATCTCGGGCGCCGATGCGATCCATCCTGGCTATGGCCTCCTGTCGGAGAGCCCGGAATTCGCCGATGCCTGCGAGGACGCCGGCATCATCTTCATCGGCCCGCGTGCGCAAACCATGCGCGATCTCGGCAACAAGGTCGCTGCCCGCAACATGGCGATCAAGTCCGACGTGCCGGTGGTGCCGGCGACCGAAGCGCTGCCGGACGACATGGACGAGGTCAAGCGCATGGCCGCCGAGATCGGCTATCCGCTGATGCTCAAGGCCAGCTGGGGCGGCGGTGGCCGCGGCATGCGTCGGATCATGGACGAGACGTCGCTGGTCCACGAAGTCTCCGAAGGCAAGCGCGAGGCCAAGGCTGCCTTCGGCAAGGACGAGATGTATCTCGAAAAGCTGATCGAGCGCGCCCGCCACGTCGAAGTCCAGCTCATCGGCGACGACCACGGCAATCTGGTCCACCTCTATGAACGCGATTGCTCGGTGCAGCGCCGCAACCAGAAGGTGGTGGAGCGTGCCCCGGCGCCGTACCTCAGCCAGCAGGTGCGAGACGATCTTACCGGGGCGGCGATCCGGCTGGGCAGGGCCGCCAACTACCGAGGCGCCGGCACGGTGGAATTCCTGCTCGATGCCGATACCGACAAGTTCTACTTCATCGAAGTGAACCCGCGCATCCAGGTCGAGCACACGGTGACCGAGGTCGTCACCGGCATCGACATCGTCAAGGCGCAGATCCGGCTGCTCGAAGGGGCCGTGATCGGAACGCCGCAATCGGGTGTGCCCAAGCAGGAAGATATCCGTCTCAACGGCAATGCCATCCAGTGCCGCGTCACCACCGAGGATCCCGAGCAGAACTTCATCCCCGACTATGGCCGCATTACTGCCTATCGGGAGGCGACCGGCTTCGGCGTCCGGCTCGATGGCGGCACGGCTTACGCGGGCGCGGTGATCACCCGGTACTACGATCCGCTGCTCGAAAAGATCACCTGCTGGGCACCGACCGCCGACGAGGCCATTGCCCGCATGCATCGCGCGCTGCGCGAGTTCCGCATCCGCGGCGTGGCGACCAATCTCGCCTTCCTCGAAAACATCATCACCCATCCGGACTTCATCGAGAACCGCTACACGACGCGCTTCATCGATACGACGCCGACCCTCTTCGACTTCAAGAAGCGGCAGGATCGCGCCACCAAGCTTTTGACTTACGTCGCCGACGTCACCGTCAACGGCCATCCCGAAGTACGCGACCGACCGCGGCCGCCGGCCGATGCGCTCGAACCCATGGTGCCCGAGTATCCGCCGCTGATGATCGTCGAGGGCTCTCGCCAGGTGCTCGATCGCGATGGACCTAAGGGACTCGCGCGCTGGATGAAGGCGCAGAACAAGGTGCTCTTCACCGACACCACCATGCGCGACGCGCACCAGTCGCTCTTGGCGACGCGCATGCGGTCATTCGACATCACGCGCATCGCCCGCGCCTATAGCCGCGGCCTGCCGGACCTCTTCTCGCTCGAATGCTGGGGCGGCGCGACCTTCGACGTCGCCATGCGCTTCCTCAACGAGGACCCGTGGGAGCGGCTGGCGGCGGTGCGCGAGGGCGCCCCGAATATCCTCACGCAGATGCTGCTCCGCGGCTCGAACGGCGTCGGCTACACCAACTATCCCGACAATGTGGTGAAGTTCTTCGTCCGTCAGGCCGCAAAGGGCGGCGTCGACATCTTCCGCATCTTCGATTGCCTCAACTGGGTCGAGAACATGCGCGTCTCGATTGACGCGGTGAACGAGGCCGACAAGGTTGCCGAAGGCGCCATCTGCTATACCGGCGACATGCTCGACCCGAGCCGGGCCAAGTATGACCTCAAGTATTACGTGGGCCTCGCCAAGGAGTTAGAGGCCGCAGGCGCTCATGTGCTCGGCCTCAAGGACATGGCGGGTCTCCTGAAGCCGGCCCAGGCGCGGGTGCTGGTCGGGGCGTTGAAGCAGGAGGTCGGCCTGCCGATCCACCTCCACACCCACGACACCTCCGGCGCCGCCGCCGCGACGATCATGGCGGCCGTCGAAGCGGGCGTGGATGCGGTGGATGCGGCGATGGACGCGCTCTCGGGAACCACCAGCCAGCCGACGCTGGGCTCGCTCGTCGCAGCGCTCAAGGATGGCCCGCGCGACCCGGGGCTCGACGGCAAGGCGATCCGCGAGATCTCGTTCTACTGGGAGGCCGTGCGCACGCAGTACCGCGCCTTCGAGAGCGATTTGAAGGGCGGCGCCTCGGAGGTCTATCTCCACGAAATGCCGGGCGGGCAGTTCACCAATCTCAAGGAGCAGGCGCGCTCGCTCGGCCTCGAAAGCCGCTGGCACGAGGTCGCGCAGACCTATGCCGACGTCAACCAGATGTTCGGCGACATCGTCAAGGTGACGCCGTCCTCCAAGGTGGTCGGCGACATGGCGCTGGCCATGGTCTCGGCCGGTCTCACCCGTGCCGACGTCGAGGATCCGGCGCGCGACGTGGCCTTCCCCGATTCCGTCGTTGGCTTCTTCATGGGCGATCTCGGCCAGCCACCGGGCGGCTTCCCGGAAAAGCTGCAGAAAAAGGTGCTGAAGGGCAAAAATCCGCTCACCGAGCGTCCCGGCTCCTACCTCAAGGAAGTCGACCTCGAGGCGGAACGCAAGAAGGCGACCGACGCCACGGGCATGAAGATCGACGACTTCCGCCTCGCCTCCTACCTCATGTATCCCAAGGTCTTCACCGACTTCGCCAAGACGCAGGACAAATACGGCCCCACCGAGGTCCTGCCGACCCCGGTCTATTTCTACGGCCTCAAGGAAGGCGAGGAGATCCTCGTCGATATCGAGAAGGGCAAGACACTCGTCCTTACCTATCAGGGCCGCTCACCGACCAACGAAAAGGGCCAGGTGCGCGTCTTCTTCGACCTAAACGGCCAGCCGCGCACCATCACGGTGCCCGATCGGATGAAGGTCGGCGAAGTGCAGGTGCGTGCCAAGGCGGCGCTCGGCGATCCCAAGCAGGTCGGCGCGCCGATGCCGGGTGTTATCTCGGGCCTCGGGGTCAAAGTCGGCGACAAGGTCTTTGCCGGCGACGTGCTGCTGTCGATCGAAGCGATGAAGATGGAAACTGCCATCCACGCGGAAGCCGATGGCGTCGTCGCGGAAGTCACGGTGAAGCCCGGCGACCAGATCGACGCCAAGGACCTGTTGGTTAGGTTCGAGTAGAGCTCAGAGCACCGGCAGGCGGTCGAGCAGACCGTCAAGGAAGGTTGCGAACCATGCTTTGAGCGAGCGGGGCTTTTGCCCGTTCGCCTGCGTGCAGGTGTTTGGCGAGGTCATCAGAGCCGCCGCCAGGTGCCGTCGATGGTTTTGCTGCCGGCGCGGGTGCGAGTCGGCCGCTCGCTCGGCAGCAGCGAGACGATCCAGCTCACCAGCATCGGGATAACAACCAGGTCGTCGAGCCAGCCGAGGAGCGGGATGAAATCCGGCACCAGGTCGATGGGGCTGAGCAGGTAGAGGGGCACCAAGAGCATCAGTGCCTTGAGATGTATCGGCGTCGTCGGTGCCCGGAAAGCACGCCAGAGCAGGCCGAGCTCGTTGCGGAACTGCAGGAAGCGGTTGAGCAGGATGAAGGATCGGTTTGCCATGGCCGAAAACTTGGGAATGGCCGTCCGCGGAATCAAGAGGAACCCAGTCGGAGCGAGCCCCGTTTGCCGGACATGCCCGTCGCAAAACCCTTCACCATCCTTGAAGCCCCAACCAGCCTGGGCCTCCACGCCCATGGCGTCGAACGGCTGCCGGAGGTGCTGCTCAACAATGGTCTCGCCGAACGCCTCGGGGCCAAACATGCCGGCTGCATAGTGGCGCCGCGCGGCGACAACCGCATCGACCCGGAGACGAAGACGCTCAACGGCGATCTGATCGCCGAATGGACCCCGCAGCTGGCCGGGAGGGTCGGAGAGATTCTCGACGAGGACCGCTTTCCCATCGTGCTCGGCGGCGATTGCACGATTCTCCTCGGCCTCCTGCTCGCGCTCAAGCGTCGCGGCCGCTATGGCCTCCTCTTCATCGATGGGCATGCCGATTTCTTCGACGCGTTCGACAATCCGGACGGGGAGGGGGCCTCGCTGGAGCTGGCACTGGCGACCGGCCGTGGTCCGGAACGGCTGACCCGGTTCGACGGGTCTTCGCCTCTCGTCCGCGACGAGGACGTCGTCGCCTTCGGCTTTCGCGATCATGAGGACCAGCGGCAGTACGACAGCCCGCCACTGGCGCCAGACATCCTCAATCTCGATCTGCCGACGGTTCGCCGTATCGGGCTCGACGCGGCCCTCGCGCAGGCACTTGAACGGCTCGACCGGCCCGAGCTTGACGGCTTTCTCGTCCATTTCGATGCCGACGTGCTGCCCGATGACCTGATGCCGGCGGTGGACGCGCCAGTCCCCGGCGGCGGCCTGCAGCCCGGTGAGGCCGAGCGCATCCTGCAAGCCGCTCTCGCCATCGACGGGGCAGTGGCCCTCGAAGTGACGATATACAATCCCGACCTCGATCCGATGGGTAGCGCCGGGCGCCTGCTCACGGACAGCCTCGTCCGTGGTCTCGCACCGGCGCGCTGAGCGGCGCAGAGGCCGCGAGGCCTGGGGACGGGTGACGACCTCCACTTGTTCTCGGCGTTTTCCCCATGCACTGTCGCCCGCGAGGGAAGCCCCATGACCGTTATTCAGGCGCTGCGCAGCGCTTTGTTCTACCTGCTGTTTCTCGGCCAGACCGTGATCCTTGCCATCATTGTGGGGACCATCGCTATCATCAGGGGGCCGACCCGGACCGCCTGGGCACTGGCCCAATACTGGGGCAACTCCAACCTTTGGTTCCTGCGCTGGGTCGTGGGGATCAAGACCGATGTGGCCGGCGAGGAGAACATCCCGCCCGGGGCCTGCATCCTCGCCGCCAAGCACATGAGCGACTGGGATATCTTCGCCATTCTCCCACACACAAGGCGGCCAGCCTTCATCGCCAAGAAGGAGTTGATGGATATCCCGTTCTTCGGCTGGGCGGCGCGCAGCTTCGATACCATTCGCATCGACCGCTCGCTTGGCGGCGACGCCATTCCGATGATGATGGAGGATGCGCGTCGCGCCATTTCCAAGGGCTGCCGGCTGGTGATCTTTCCCGAAGGCACGCGCAAGGCGCCGCTGGCCCCGCACGATTATCGCTACGGCATCGTCCGCATGTATCTCGAGCTCGGCGTGCCTGTGGTGCCGGTGGCACTCAATTCTGGGCTCTATTGGAGCCGCAACAGCCTCATTCTCTGGCCCGGTACCGCCAAGGCCCGCTTCCTGTCGCCGATCATGCCAGGCCTCTCTGCCGACGAGTTTCAACAGCGGTTGATCACCGCCATCGAGGGCGAGACCAACCGGCTGATCCTCGACGATTTCAACAGCGGTCTCGGCCGGCCACTGGGCGGCGAGCTCGGCACCCGGCTCAACGATCTTGCCGCGGGCAGGCCGCCGCAAGCTAAGATGGTCGATCCTACTACATCTTGACGACCACAGCGACGAAGCCCATAGATGTAGCGACGTAGAAACAATTCGCTTGACATTTGTCGAGCATTTGTTCTATCTTTGTTCCCTTGTTGGAGCTTGGAGGGTTTGGACATGGGAGCGTGGGGATCCGCAAAGGTGCAAGCGCTCCGTTCCGCCAGGTGAACTGGCGCGGCAGGTCAGGCCGCTTCTACCCATTGATGCCGCTCCGGCTCGAGAGCTTCGCCCTGCGAGAGACAGAGCTCTATCTCGTCACCTTGGGTAGCCATGTGCTCTGGGCCGGCTCCGCTCACGATGTGGTGCATGATTCCACCAGCCGCGCCCGCTTCCGCCTCGCGCTCGACTGCGCCGACCGCGCCTTCCTGGTCGGCTCCAGTCCCGACGAAGTCGAGCGGCTCACCACCATCTGGGACCTTGAAGGCGCCGAACCGGTCACCGGCGTGGTCGCGGCGTAGCGCAACCCAGCGCACCCCTCGCGAATTTCTCCTGCGACAAGGAGAGGCTCATGACCGAAGGAAACATCCACGCTCTGCGGGCCCTGCGCGATCGGATCGTGCAGAAGCGGCGTGAGGCGGCCGTCAACGGTGACGCTGATGCGGTGATCGCAATGCAACGGCAGGTCGTCCTCATCGACGAGGCCATCGCCGACGAGCGGGCGCTGGGCCAGGCGGAAAAGGACGAGCAGGCCATGGGCCGGGCGATGCGGATTGAGCCTGATCCTGAGGCCGACATCGGCGAGGTCAGCATCATCTCCGACGCCATCAAGATCGCGGAATAGCGGCTAGAGGCTC
>DATCRS010000358.1:0-3796 GCA_036568845.1 Devosia sp.
GTGCCATTCTCGAGCATCACGGCATCCGCTTGGTGCTCATGCCGCTGCCGACCAAGTCGATGCTGGCGCCGACCCACGCGGTCGCCGCCGCGCAAGCCGAGAACCTCGTCTACGATCCGGTCTTTTCGCGCCAGCAGTTCACGGCGGCGCTCGCCCGGCTTCGGGCGCTCGGCCTGTCCGTCGTCGACGTCCTTGCGGAAACCGACAAGGCCGCGGGGCAGGACGTCGCCTATTTCTTCTCGCAGGATCTTCACTGGCGTCCGGAACTGTCCAGGGCCAGCGCCAGGGCAGCCGCCACCGAGCTGGCGGAACTCTTCCCCGGCGAGTTCCCGGGCACCAAGACCTTCGTTACGCGCGCGACTTCGCAGGAGCCCGAGGTTCACAAGACCAGCTCCCGTACCTTCCTCAACCAGCTCTGCGAGTCCAAGGTCCCGGCCGAGGTCCTGCTGCGCTATGAGACGGTCGAGGAGGATCAGTCCGTCGATGCCTTCCTCGGCGACGACAGCGGCGTTCCACCCGTCAGCGTCATCGGCACCAGCTTCACCGACGAGACCAAGGTCTACAACTTCTCCGGGTTTCTCCGCGAAGCACTGAAGGCGGACGTCGCCACCTACTCGATCGCCGGCGGCAATATCGATCAGTCGCTCTACAAATGGGCTCACACCGGCCAGGCGACCTCGGGCACGCGCGCGCTGCTCTGGGAAATCCCCTACCTCGATCGCATGGAGGCTGCGGCCACCGCGCTCGAACGCACTGTCGTGCCGGCCATCGCCGGCAACTGCATCGGCACCGAGTCGGAGCTGTTCTCGACCGACTACGCTTTCGACGACAACGGCAACTTCTCCGTCGCGCTCCCCGCCGAGGTGCAGGCGTCCGGCGAAGACGTCTACGTCCTCGCTACGCTCGCCGACCCGACCCCCCGCGGCTTCACGTTCACCTGGGACTATCGCGACGGCGGACGCGACATCTTCCCGGTCGTGCGCGAGGCCCGCGTCGGCGCCATCGACACGGTCTATGCCGAACTGACGCCGGGCCGCACCGGCGAGGTCGGCTCCATCTCCATCCGTGCCATGCAGGGCGGGCCCAATTCGGGGCAGCTCGCACTTTGCCGCTATCCAGTGGCGATGCCTCACGGCGCGGTCAACGGCGACACCGGCAGCGCCGACGTCCTCCCTGCCGGAAATGAGGTGACAAAATGAAGCATTCCTCGATCAGCAACCTGCTGGCCACCATCGTCCTGGGTGCCGGCCTGTCTGCGACGGCCACCGTGCAAGCGGGTGAAGGCGGGCTCTACGATGCCCCGCCGCCGCCCGATGCCGCCTATGTCCGGGTGCTCAACGCGAGCGACGCCGGCAATCTCGACCTGACCGTTTCAAACACGAGCTTTTCGGTCGGCGCCGGAGCGCTCTCGCCCTATGAGTTCGTGACCAAGGGCAGCTACGACGCGGCCTGGGCCTCCACCAAGCTGCCGCTCAGCGTCGAGGCGCAGAAGTACTACACGATCATCGTTTCGGGTAACGGCTCGGAGGCCAAGGTGGTCGAGGATGCGGCGCTCGCCAATCCCGCTCGCGCCGGGCTCTATTTCTACAACGCCACCGAAAAGCCGCTGCAGCTCGATGCCAAGGTCAACGGCAAGCAGGCTGCGATCTTCCAGGATGTCGCTCCGGGCGAGACGGCGTTCCGTGAGGTGAACCCGTTCGAAGTCGCCTTCGTCGTCGTCGATGGCGGCACCCCGGCCATCGAACTGCCGGCCACCGCGATGGTTCGCCAGCAGGGTACATCGGTGGTCGCCATGACCGGCGCCGACGGTGTCACGGCCATCCAGAGCGTCAATTCGGTCCAGGCCGAATAGAACAAGCGAGCGAGAGCGGCGATGCAGAGCAAATGGCACATCCGGGCAGTGGCGGCGTTCCTCACCGGCGTCACGACCCTGGCGTCCGGAGCGGCGGCGACAGGGGGACCGGCGGTCCTGCTGCCACCCGATCTCGACTACGCCAAGCTCTGCGTCGCCCCGGCGCCCGAACCGTTGCCGGCGCTCGATCGCGACTGGACCAAGTGGCACGGCGAGCCCGTCTCGTTGGGTAAGGATGAGCTCTACGCGCTCGCCTCCGAATACTTCCGCGGCAGCGAGCGCGTGCAGAAATCGACGGAAACGGCACTGCGTATCCTCACCCATCTCGATGCCCAGCCCAATCCGGACCGGCGCCGCCTCGATCGCCTGATCGGCCGCATCCTTATCGAACCGGGTCGCAGCCAAGAGCAGCTGAAGGAGGGCGAGGCCCGCCTGTCGCGCGCCCTCGCCGCCGGCGAAACTGGTGCCGCGCTCGACCTGGCCTTGCTCTATGGACCGAGCGGTCCGGCGGACTTCCGCGATCCGGCAAGGACGCGCGCGCTCGCCCAGACCGCGGCAGCCTCCGGCGACGCAGAAGGCAAGCTGATGTTTGCCACCATCATGGCCGGTGACCCCAGCATCACACCCGAACAGAAAGCCCACGCCACCGAAGCGGCGCTGCTGTCGCTGGTGGGCGAGATCGTCAGGGGTAATTGCAGCTATCTCAACACCATCGGCCTGCTCTACATGCGCGGCGACCTGGTCGAGGCAGACGCCGCCACGGCGATCAAGTGGTTCGAGCAGGCGGCCGAGACCGGCGACCCCCGCACTCAGGAACGGCTTGGCGATCTGATTTCCGGTCCGCGCGTCGAGGTGAACGACTTCAAGCTCGCGCTGCGCTACTACAAGCTTGCCGCCGACCAGGGACGCGCGCCCTCGGCCCTCAAGGTCGGTCAGGATTTCGCCACGGGGCTGGTTCAGCCGAGGGACCTCGACCAGGCCCGCCACTATCTCACCATCGCGGCCGCTGCGGGACTGCGCGACGGCAATCTATGGCTTGCCCGCCTCAACTACGGCAACTTCGGCGGCACTCGGGACTGGCCCACCGCCCGCCGCTATTACCTCGCCACGCTGAAGTCCGGCGCGTTCGACGCCGAGCTTGCCAGCGAATACGGCATCGCCCTGATTGAGAACAGTGCCGGCGCTGAAGATCTCGCAGAGGCCAAGGCCCTGCTGACGGAAGCCGCTTATTCCGGCTCCGGCATTGCCGCGGTGAAGGTGGGCGAGTTGCTTCTTGACGAGGCCCGCACCAACCCGGCGCTCTACTCGGATGTCGAAACCTTCATGCGTCTGGGTGACTCCCTCGGCCGGTCCGAGGCCGCGCGGCACATGGCGGAGCTCTCGCTCTGCGCTGGTCCGCTCTTCAACCCGGGCGCCGCGGCTGAGTGGATCACCCGTGCCCAGGCGCTCGGCGCCGACGCGCTGATCCTCAGCCAGGGCGCGCGTCTTCTCGACAGCAACAAGCCCGCCGAGCGGCGACAGGGCGAAAGCCTCATCCGCGAGCTCGCCATGGATGGAGACGCCGGCGGGGTCGGTTTCGCACTGGCCCACCTGCGTTCGAACGCGGGCCGGCTCGGTCCCGATCCCGATCTCCTCGCGCGGCTCGAGGCCTATGTCTCGGGCAATGCCGGCGATCCGGTCTTCACGCGCGAGTTCGACTTTGCGTACATCGACGCGGAAATGGACCTGCCCGACGCGACCGACAGGCTGGATGCCAGCCTCGCGACGCTCGACGGCTACTTGGCCCAGGGCGACCCCGATGCCGTCATGCTCAAGGCCGATCTCCTCAAGCACGTTCGTGACGCTGGCCCCGAGGAGCTGACCCCGCTTTACCAGGCGGCCGCGGACAAGGGTACGACCAAGGCCATGCGCGAGCTCGGCACCAACCTTCTCGCCAGCCCCGGC